>CAJQQO010000114.1 GCA_905480475.1 uncultured Pseudomonadales bacterium
CGTAAAGGTCTGCCATTACGAGGTCAGCGCACCAAAACGAATGCACGAACTCGTAAAGGTCCACGTAAGCCTATCCGTAAGTAATACGGTTTGCTTGGGACTGCTTAATTAGGTTCCAGTTAGATAGTGATAAATCTGCTAGGTAAACTTCACTTAGTTTAGCGGCAGATATTAATTAGCGAAAAATCGCAGGAAGAAAGACAAATGGCAAAACCGGCTGCTCAAGGCGCGCGTAAGAAGATCAAAAAAACCGTTGCCGATGGTATAGCGCATATCCATGCGTCATTTAACAATACAATTATTACGATAACTGACCGTCAAGGTAATGCCTTGTCTTGGGCAACTGCCGGTGGTTCGGGTTTTCGTGGTTCACGTAAAAGCACACCGTTTGCTGCGCAGGTAGCATCGGAGCGTGCCGGCAATGCAGCTAAAGAATACGGTTTGCAAAACCTTGAGGTTGAAGTTAAAGGCCCAGGTCCCGGTCGTGAATCAGCCGTGCGTGCTTTGCATAGCTGTGGTTACAACATCAGTAGTATTACGGACGTGACGCCAATTCCACACAATGGCTGTCGTCCACCTAAGAAGCGTCGCGTATAAGCGAGCTTTAACGCTGCTTTTACGTTTTGCAGTATTAGATTTATAGATAAGTAGTCGCTAGACAGCAACAAGTCGTCAGACAGAAATTAACAGAATCAGGAACACGCAGGAACACACATTATGGCTCGATATTTAGGCCCAACCTGTAAGCTAGCCCGCCGTGAAGGTACCGATCTCTTTTTAAAGAGTGGTGTGCGTTCATTGGATAGCAAATGTAAACCCGAGTCAGTGCCAGGTGTACATGGTGCACGACGCGGTCGTTTGTCAGATTACGGTGTTCAGTTACGCGAAAAGCAAAAAGTAAGACGTTTATACGGCGTACTTGAAAAGCAATTTCGCAACTACTACAAAAAAGCTGCATCACAAAAAGGTGCTACTGGCGAAAACTTGCTGCAAATGCTTGAAGGCCGTTTAGATAATGTAGTTTACCGAATCGGTTTTGGCTCAACACGCGCCGAATCACGTCAGCTGGTATCGCATGGTTCTATTTTGGTTAATGATAGCGTGGTCAATATCGCTTCTTATCAAGTGCAAGCGGGTGACAAAGTGTCTGTACGCGAACGCGCTAAGAAACAACTACGCATTCAGTCAGCAATGTCTTTGGCAGCGCAGCGCGGCCACGTTGATTGGATTGACGTAAATGAAAGTAGTTTTGAGGGAACATATAAATCAGCGCCTGAGCGTGCTGACTTACCCTCGGAGATCAACGAGAGTTTGATTGTTGAGTTGTACTCCAAGTAATAAGCGTGGTTTTTATAGGGCGTGGTTATTGTCCACGCCAGCTCGGCTAGTTAGCTTAGTCAGCTTACAAGTAGTTAGCGTAGTTTATATAGTGGTTTTTATAAAAGCAGATAGAGCTTGCTAACACTACCGAGTTATTAGAAACACAGTCCAGAAATCAGTTTATCAAATACAGGTAACGATATGCTAAGTGCAGGCAGCGATTTTCTTACACCACGTCTTATCGATGTTGTAGAGCTCAGCGAAACGCGAGCAAAAATTACACTTGAGCCTTTAGAGCGAGGTTTTGGTCACACACTAGGAAACGCTCTACGTAGAATTTTATTGTCTTCCATGCCTGGCTCTGCCATTAGCGACGTTGAGATTGACGGCGTATTGCACGAGTACAGCGCGATTGAAGGCGTGCAAGAAGATGTTATTGAAATACTGTTAAACCTTAAAGGTATTTCGGTCATTATGAATGATCGTGAATCAACGGTATTAACGCTGACTAAAAAGGGACCTGGTGTTGTCACCGCAGGTGATATCCAGATCGATCATGAAATCGAGATTAAAAACCCCGACCACGTGATTGCCCACTTAAATGAAAGCGGTGAGATCTCAATGAAGTTAACCGTGACTTCAGGTCGTGGTTATCAGCCAGTTGATGCTCGTCAAACTGACGATGATGAATCAAAAGCGATTGGTCGTTTGCAGTTAGATGCGTCTTACAGCCCGGTTCGTCGAGTATCGTATGTGGTTGATAGCGCGCGGGTAGAGCAGCGTACTGACCTTGATAAATTAATTATCGATTTGGAAACCAACGGTACTCTGGATTCTGAAGAAGCGATTCGTCGCGCAGCGACAATCTTGCAACAGCAGCTTGCCGTATTTGTTGACCTTGAAGGCGAAAAAGAACTTGAGCCTGCGAAGCAAGAGGAAGAGATTGATCCTATCTTGTTACGTCCGGTTGATGATTTAGAGCTAACCGTCCGCTCTGCAAACTGTTTGAAAGCAGAAAATATTTACTACATTGGTGATCTTGTTCAGCGCACCGAAGTGGAATTACTTAAAACACCTAATTTGGGTAAGAAATCACTTACCGAAATTAAAGATGTACTTGCATCGAGAGGTTTGTCATTAGGTTTACGCCTTGATAACTGGCCACCAGCAAGTCTTCGTAACGATGATAAAATTCTTGCCTAGCATTTCGCTAGAGACAGAATCTTAACGTTTATTATATTAACTAGTAGCAGAATTTACAGGAAACCTTGCCATGCGTCATCGTCAAAGTGGCAGACAGCTAAATCGCAATTCTTCGCATCGTAAAGCGATGTTTCGTAACATGACCAACTCTTTGGTTGAGCACGAATTAATTCGTACTACCGTGCCTAAAGCGAAAGAGCTTCGTCGTCATGCCGAGCCGTTAATTACCTTAGCCAAGGAAGATAGCGTTGCTAATCGCCGTTTGGCTTTTGATCGTATGCGTAGCAAAGATGCAGTGGGAAAACTGTTTTCTGAGCTTGGCCCACGATACGAAGCGCGCCCCGGTGGTTATATCCGTATCTTAAAGTGCGGTTTCCGTACTGGCGACAAAGCGCCTATGGCATTTGTTGAGTTAGTAGATCGTCCGCAAGATGATAGCTTAGCGTTTGACGACGATTTTGATGATGAATAGCATTTGTTAACTGTTCTAGCTTAAGCTTTTTTGCAACTTATGTTCTAAAAGCAGTCGACAATAAAAAACCGGGTATAGCCCGGTTTTTTATTGTCTGAAATTTGTGATCAGCTCGCTAAGCTGAAACCTTAAGCTTTTGCGCGTTTTGCTTTTGCGGCAGCTTTTACTTTTGGTTTTGCAGGCTTGGATTTCGCGGGGCTAGATTTAGAACTGCTAGGTTTTGCGGTGTTAGCTTTTAATAAAGGTTTGAGAAATTTACCGGTATAAGAGCCTTTGGTTTTAGCCACATCTTCAGGCGTGCCTTCAGCAATAATAGTACCGCCACCGCTGCCACCTTCAGGGCCCAAATCAATAACCCAATCGGCGGTTTTAATCACATCGAGGTTATGCTCGATGATCACAATGGTATTGCCGCGATCACGTAAGTGATGCAATACGGTAAGCAGTTGTTGAATATCGGCAAAATGTAAGCCGGTGGTAGGTTCATCAAGAATATACAGAGTGCGGCCGGTATCGCGCTTGGATAACTCTTTAGCCAGCTTAACGCGCTGCGCTTCACCACCTGACAGCGTGGTCGCCGCTTGACCGAGCTTAACATAGGTTAAACCCACGTCCTGCAAGGTTTGCAATTTTCTTGCAATAGATGGGATAGCAGCAAAAAATACCAATGCATCTTCTGCGGTCATATCTAACACTTCAGAAATGTTTTTACCCTTGTAAGTAATCTCCAGCGTTTCGCGGTTATAGCGTTTGCTTTTGCATACATCGCAAGGCACGTAGACATCCGGTAAGAAATGCATCTCCACCTTGGTGACACCGTCACCCTGACAGGCCTCACAGCGGCCGCCTTTAACATTAAAGCTAAAGCGTCCGGGTTTATAGCCTCGGGTGCGCGCTTCCTGTGTGCCGGCAAACAGCTCGCGTACCGGAGTGAAAATGCCGGTATAGGTCGCGGGATTAGAGCGGGGCGTGCGACCAATTGGGCTTTGATCTATATCGATACATTTGTCGAGCTTATCCAGTCCGTCGATCGATTCAAACGCAGCGGGTTTTAAGGTGGTTGCGCCATTCAGTGCCACAGCGGCGGCGGGGTATAAGGTACCGTTAATCAGTGTTGATTTACCTGAGCCCGATACACCGGTAATGCAGGTTAATACGCCTAAGGGAATTGAGACGTTCACGTCCTGTAGGTTATTGCCGGCAGCGCCTGACAATACCACTTGCTCGTCTTTATCAATCGGGTGTCGCTTGGAGGGGATTTCAATGGCCTTTTTGCCCGATAAGTATTGCCCTGTTACCGACTTGGGTGCACGCATGATTTGCTCGATAGTTCCTTTGGCGACAATGTTGCCACCGTGCACGCCAGCACCGGGGCCAATATCCACCACATAATCGGCTTGGCGAATAGCATCTTCATCGTGCTCAACAACAATAACGGTATTACCCAAATCCCGTAACTTGGTCAGTGTTTTTAGCAATCGTTCGTTATCGCGCTGATGCAAACCGATAGACGGTTCATCAAGAATATACATGACTCCAACTAAGCCAGCGCCAATCTGGCTGGCTAGACGAATACGCTGCGCTTCACCGCCGGATAAGCTATCGGCGTTGCGATCGAGGGTTAAATAGTTCAAGCCAACATCAACTAAAAACTCCAATCGCTGATGAATCTCCTTAACTATTTTTTCGGCGATCTTTCCACGCTTACCGGGCAGCGTGAGCTTGGAAAAATAATCATGTGCCTCAGTCACCGGTAGTGCGGCAATAGAAGGCAGATTGTTACCTTTGATAAATACATGTCGGGCGCTACGTCTTAATCGCGAGCCATTGCAAGCCGGGCATGACTGATTACTAATAAACTTGGTCAGTTCGTCGCGAACCATTTGTGATTGTGTATCTCTATAGCGACGTTCCATATTGGGAATGATGCCTTCAAAAGCATGCGTACGCTTAAAGGTGTCACCACGATCGTTGACATAAGAAAAGGCGACTTCTTCTTTACTGCCATACAAAATGATTTCGCGATGCTTTTTGCTGAGTTTGTTGTAAGCGGAATCGATGGAGAATTTAAAATGCTTGGCTAGAGAAGTCAGCATATGAAAATAATACACACTGCGTTTATCCCAGCCGCGAATAGCGCCTTCGGATAAGCTGGAGTCGGGATACTGCACGACGCGATCGATATCAAAATACTGTTTTACACCTAGGCCATCACAATCGGGGCAGGCGCCAGCAGGATTGTTAAACGAAAACAATCTTGGCTCTAGTTCGTTAAGGCTATAGCCGCATTCTGGACAGGCGTAATTAGCCGAGAAAACCAGCTCTTTTTCATCGCTATCGATAAACGCAATGCTGGCAACGCCTTCGGCCAGCGCTAGTGCGGTTTCAAAAGAATCCGCCATTCTTTGTTTTAAATCGGCTCGTACTTTAAAACGGTCAACAACCACATCAATAGTATGTTTGAAATTTTTCTTTAATATGGGCACTTCATCGATATCGTAAATTTCGCCGTCCACGCGCACACGGACAAAACCTTCCTGCTTTAATTTATCAAACAGTTTTAAGTGTTCACCTTTTCGATCTTTGATAATCGGTGCCAGCAACATAACTTTGCTGCCCTCGGGCAAGGCCAGTACCGCATCGACCATTTGGCTAACTGTTTGCGCCTCAAGCGCTAAATCGTGAGTAGGGCATTGTGGCGTGCCAGCGCGAGCGAATAATAAGCGGAGGTAATCGTAAATTTCGGTAATGGTGCCTACCGTCGAGCGTGGATTATGCGAGGTAGATTTTTGCTCGATCGAAATAGCCGGAGACAGGCCTTCGATATGATCAACATCGGGTTTTTCCATCAGCGATAAAAACTGTCGTGCATAAGTTGACAGTGATTCAACGTAACGACGCTGACCTTCGGCGTATAAGGTGTCAAAAGCGAGCGAGGATTTTCCCGATCCTGATAGACCGGTAATAACAATAAAGCTGTCGCGGGGCAGCTCGATATTGATATCTTTAAGGTTATGGGTGCGGGCACCGCGAACAACGATTTTATCCATAGATTTTTATCACAACTGTTTTGGGTTTGCTCTGCGGGTGCAATAGCTAAATGCAAGAATCAGCTACCTAAATACGCTTAGCTGTCGATTTAAGATCATTGCCCAGCTATCGCTAACAACTATTGCTAATTGGCAGCGCAAAACAGGAAAGTATAAAGAGCGGCGAGGGTGATAGCAAAGGCTGATGTCTATTGTTTAGGATATTGATTGGCATATCGGTTGAAGCAGCAAAGGCGGAAAAATTTGTCGCTGGAAATTTGCCTATATCGCTAGCCTTGAAGCGAGCCTGCCAGCGGCACTTAGCTCGTTTTTGGCGACTCGCGGTATCGCCGTAGCGGTGATTAAGATGCCTAAGACAGTGGTCGGTGACAGCTAAATAATATATATTAGCTGTCTATTTAAGCAATCTGAAAAATCGGCTGGAGAGCAGTTATGGCGCGTGGTATTAACAAAGTGATATTGGTTGGCAACTGTGGACAGGATCCCGAAACGCGATTTTCGGCGTCAGGTGCGGCCATCACCAATATCAGCATCGCGACCAGTGAAACCTGGAAGGACAAACAAACCGGCCAGCCACAAGAGCGTACCGAGTGGCATCGAGTGGTGTTTTTCAATCGCTTGGGCGAGATTGCTGGCGAATATTTGAAGAAAGGCTCCAAGGTCTATGTTGAAGGCTCTCTTCGCACACGCAAGTGGCAAGATAAAGAAGGTCAGGATCGCTACACTACTGAAATCGTTGGTGGTGAAATGCAAATGCTTGATAGTCGCGGCATGGGGCAAGACGGCGGCCAGAATATGAATCAAGGTCAGCAATTTCAGCCAAGACAACAGCAGCAAGCGCCTCAGCAATTCCAGCAAAATCAGTCGCAGCCCTCGTCTCAGCAACCCGCTCAACAGCAACAATCGCCGCAGCAAGCCGCGATGGCACCAGCAGGTGGTGACGATTGGGATGACGATATTCCATTTTAGTTTTAGCCGGGCGAATTTAGTGGCTGCCGTTAATGCTCAACAATTAACCACCTCTTAGTTATTGATCGATCTGGCTTGTTGAGTGTTCAATCTTGGGCTAGAGTAAAAATATCACTGCCAGATTAATCGCTAGTAGAGGATGAATGCGTAAAGGTTTACGAATAGCGATAGATGTTCTGACGTACGGTAAGCCCGGATCCCTACCGATAGTGTAAAACGCGCCGATTATGTTGTACGGCGCGTTTTTTTTTGCCCTGCCTTTTTGCACTACTTATTTGAACTACCATCAGAACGACATAAAAAATCACTTACGCAGATGAATTTTCTTTTAATCGAGTGAAAAGCTTGGCTTTGTTCTTGATGCACTGCATGGCGCTGCTTACTATGTGTCACCTATTATTCGTTGCATGATCTTCGTTAGCTAATCTTCGCCGATTAGCCTTAATCGCAGTCCTTCCCAGCGACTTAAACCGGTTTTACCGCCAATAAATTTAATATTGAGATTAAAGTAGCGTTTTATGAATTCGACTCAGTCCTCTCACAATCCACCTTCTATGTCGATTTTGCCCTCCGGTCAAGGCTGGCAAATTCATTGGAGCGACGCCTTCGTGGATCGTAACTCCCACCAACTCGTGTGTGAGCGCGTGGCAAGTCACGTGTTTGATACGCCCGTGCCATTACAGCATTTGCTTGAGTCAGCTGGCCAGTCGGCTGAGCTAAGTTACGCGTCGCTAGAGCGCTCGCTTGGTGTGCCGGTCGATCAATACTCGCATCCGGTCTTGGCGTTAAATACCGACCAGTCTGCGAATCGCCAGCAATTTCGCGCCGCGCCTAGGCCTATCCCTATGACGGCCACCGCAAACTTTAGAGATTACGGCGGTTATCTTACCGATGCAGGTCGGCAGGTTGTTTGGGGCAAATTGTTTCGCACCGGTCATATGGGCGATATGTCGGCTGACGATATTCGCGCGATCTCGCAATTAAATATCCAAACGGTATTGGATTTTCGTCGACTTGAAGAAGCGGCCAATCAGCCCAGCCAGTTACCCCAAGGTTTGAAGCCAACGTCCATTGTTATTTCGCCGGGCAGCTCTATTGATTTATTTAGCGCGATTATGGATGACGGGATTGACGAGGCGAAGATCGATCAATTTATGCAGGAAATCAATCACGATTTGGCGATAAGTCATCAGGCCAGTTATCGTCAAATGTTTGATGCCTTATTAACACACCGTGACAGTGGCTCAATTATTCATTGCTCGGCAGGTAAGGATAGAACCGGTTTTGGTGGTTTATTAGTGCTTGGTGCTTTGGGTGTAAACCGTCAAACCATCATGCAGGATTATCTACTGACCAATGAGCATGTCAATCTTGATCGAGAGATTGCGCGCTGGACAAAAAATTATAGTGATACCGATTGGTCGAAACGAGACGGTGATTCGGAGGCAGAAGATACCCAGCCAAAAGCCTTTAACCGCGATGCACTAGCGGTGATATTAAAAGTTAAAGCCAGTTATCTGCAAACCGCTATGGATACTATTGACAATGAATTCGGCGGTCTTGAGCGTTATTTAAAAGAGCAAATTGGCCTTGAAGCCGATGAGTTGGCAGCCTTACATCAATCTTATCTTTATTAGTAGGGCGCTATTCGCAGAGAATTGTTAGCAGAGAACTATCAGCTTAGCGTTTGACGCGGAGCATTATTCTCGGCGTTGTCGTTTTTTAGCGGCGTGTTTAGGTTGGCTCGCAAGTGGGGAGTCTTCGCGTAATGGCACTGGCGCCATTGCCGCTATCGGTGAGAAGGTCGCATTTTCGGATTGCACTAGCGGCGTGTTTAGCGGTGGGGTAGCGGCGGCGTTTTTATTGCTAGCTTTATCTAACCACTGCTCAAAAGCCTGCTTGCCACTGCTATTATCGCTTTGACCTTTATCGTCGCTGCGATAGCCCAAGCTATCAGTGTTACGCCCGTGCGGTTTTATCAACGACGGCGCTAAGCCTGAATTCCCAACTGAGTTTGCATTGCTCATACTGGTGCCTCGCTATCTTTCCGACTGTTCTGCTGCTCAAGTCCTATTGCCCAAGCCCAGCGGTTCTTTGTAGGGCTTGCTTTTGTCTAAGTGCTTAGTTGTTATTCTTAGCACTTATATTGTGATCAGGCTAAGGCAACGCCAACCAATATCAGCCCAAGTACCGCCATCTTAATTGCATCACCAGCTTTATCCCATTGGAATAGCCCGTAAAAATACGCCAAAGGAGGTAAAAACACCGAGCAAAGCGCCCAAGTAAAATCTTCAGCGGTTGCTGCAATAATCAATAATATCCAGCTACCTGCTAGTAAAACGGCGCCGCCTAATAACAGTACCGAAGTAAGTGGATCCATAACTGCCTCTCAAATAATTTAACTTAATTAGTTGCGAGCAAGAATAGCAGATTTCACTTTAAATGGGCTTTTCGATTACGTGATTTTTTCTAGCCAATGAACTTAACGAAGGCTTAGTCCAGCTCCGAGCTTAAGGCCTCAAAGAGTACTCTGCACTCTTGATAAAAGCTCTGATAATCGCGCTGCAGAAACGGTGCTACTAGAGACATCACTTGAAAAACGCCACGGTGAATAGATAACACCGGGTTAATATCGCTGCGTTGTCCTATTTCGGTATAGCTCATCCAGTAGGTAAGCAGCATAGCGATACTGTCAGATAAGTTATTGATCGCGCCACTGTCGATAAGCTTTTGATCAATCACTTTATTATCAACCAATATACCCAAGGTGGCAGCAGCCGTTTGGCGTTTTTTGTTAAGTAGTTTGGCAAAGCGCAGATTAAGTTTGGAATAGCGGCCAAGAATATCGGCGATATTACGATAGAAATATCGGTACTTATGAATTTGCTCAAACACCACGTATAAATACAGCCAAATATTCTCAGCATCGAGATCATCGGTAAGCGGCGCCTGCAAAATATCGTTTAAGTCTTTTTCCATCGCAAGGTATAGCTGCTCAATAATCGCTTCCTTGCCTTTAAAATGGTAATACAAATTACCCGGGCTGATATCCATTTCAGCGGCGATATCCACAGTCGTAACATTAGGCTCTCCCTCGTCGTTAAACAGAGTCAAGCTAGTTAGCAGAATGCGATCTTTGGTTTTCATTCGATTCCGCTTAGCGCCATTGTTATTTTTTTGTAAGTAGTAATTAGCATCCCGACCTTAAATTCCAGTGCCAGCTTAAACGGCATCCGGTTTGTTTTTAAGACTTTTTACGCACAGCTTCTTTCACCGCTGGTTTGGTTTTTGGCGCTTTTTTACAGCAGTTTTTTTGGCTTTCACTTTGGTGGTGGAGGATTTCTTTTGCACCGCTTTTTTGCTGACAGCTTTACTTGCGGTTTTCGCTTTGCGTGGGCTGGTCTTTTTTGCGCTACTTAACTGTTGTGCGCTAAGCAATTCTTTAATGGATGCTAGCTCATCAGCCAAGCGATCAATTTTTGCTTCTAGCTGTTGTATCTCAGACGGGGGTTGTGCCGTAGGCCAATTTAAACTTAAGCCTTCACGCATACGGCGAATACGTTGCTCTAGCGATTCACCTTCCAGTAATGATTTGCCAGCACTTAATGTCGCTTGGGCTTTGGATCGTTTTTTTCCGCTACGCTTGCCGCTTGCCGCCGGTTGGTCAGATGATTCAATGCCTGCGCCTTTTTCAACGAGCTCCTTAAATAGTTGCGGCAGCTCAGTAATCGACTTTTGCTGGTTAGTCATTTCGTCATAGGCCTCACCATAGGCGCCCAGACCTGCAAGCCAGATATTTTTGGCGAAGTCGCCAGCGCGTTCGGTAAGACCTGATTTTGCGGCTTTCTTCTTGCTCATAGTGCTTTTCTCCGCGCCAATCCTCGCGCTTTGGACAGTTATTATTACGATAAAAGTTGCAATGATCGTTGTACGGCTTGCTGTAATCATAGTTGCAATGCAGCCGAACCATACCGGTTTAACCCGCTACTGTCGATACTGCGCTTGGCAGGCGGCTCCTCAATCCGGCAGGGTGAATTATTGGGATTTGGCTTTGGACAAAAAGCGCCGGACTATTGAATAGACCTAGTGGATTAACGGCTATAATGATTTGCAGGGACGGATAATTTACCCGGAGAGTGAGCTAAGAGTACGATTTGCTGCTTGTCGATAAAAAAGATTGATGGATATCGTCGTCGTTATTGATAAAGTAACCCTCCATAACTGACTATATAATAAACAACTCAGCTGTGATTGATGTGAAAATAATCGAACAAGCCCAAATACTTGCAACATACACCGCATGAGTGATTCCGAGCGTCTGGACCGAAATCTGGCTGCATTGGCATCGCTGACGGATGAGCAGAAGATCGCTGCCTTTGATAAGGTCGGTGCGTCGGTAGCGCGCTTTTCGGGTTCGCTTGAAGAGCTGGAAAAAGCTGTGGGTATGCTAATGGTCGGTTATCACTTTGGCTGGAAAGTTCTGCTGCTTGTGCACAGTAAGCGCACGATCAAAAAGTATGAGCGTATTCTCGATATCGAAATCAAAGAGTTTTTTCCTGCCGAGGGTAATAGTGCAAGACGCTCAATGGGTTTGGATCTTGCCAAGCAAATTGGCAATTTCTGGCAGGTTGTTAGCGGCGATATCAAAGTAGAAAATCGCCGAAATATTGAAGATGTTGATCCGGACAAAAAGCCCGATTAGTCTTTAGCGACCTTGCTCACCAAGCCGCAGCAGGCCAGCCCGGTCAGTGCTGCAATAAACCAACGCCCACCCCCTTCGGTCAGTAGCATCCAACTTAATACAAAGGGTTCACCTCGATCAAAGTTCGCTTTTGCTGCGGCGTCTTGAAAACCTATTTCCAATTGCCCCAGTAATTGTATGGGGGCGGTTGCTGCCGACACAAATAGCAGCGCAGGTATTGATAATAATAATAAATAAATTCGTTGTTTAAGGCTGCCGGCAGGCCAAGTAAGAATAACGGTAAATAAGATAACTATCGGCACCAGTGCGTGTAATACAGTAATGCTCGACTCGATCGTAGAGCCTGCGGGTAAAGCTCTATTTGCGGTAATGGCTTGATTTTTAGTGGCGGTTGCGGCCAACACGACTTTGTTTTCTGCCGCTTCGCGAATACTGATATTGGCAACATAGTCTTCTGATGCTGCTTCAGCAACCGTTTCGTAAAAAGGAATTAAACCGGTGATCAATTTCTCGCCCCAAAAAAAACCGGCGAGCGATAAGGCCAACCAAATGGCAAAACCCTTAAATGCAAGTAGCGCTAATTTATCGTTGCTCATTATTATTTTTCTCAAGCATATTTGTTTAGTCTAAGCATCGCCGGTTTTATTAGTTTCGGATGCTGTCGCCCAGCGTGTCCAAATCAGAAAGAAACCGGCAACCAAAAATATAATCAGTGTTGGCGCATAATACGTATGCACGGGTGGAAACCACGCTCGATTGTGTTCAACCACATAATAGAGGCCAACTATCCGCACCTGATTAATTAAATACACCGTTAAGGTACCAAGCAATAAACCAATAATGGTTTTTCTAAAGCTGGCGCCAAAACCAAGAATGGCTGCAGTTAACATAAATAAAACACCTGAACCGTCGCAGCCGCGAACAATATTTAATTTGGCTTTCTTGGACAGGATCGCATTGTTATGGACTTTGACATTGCGATCGGGAGTGATGGTGTTAATTGTTTTGGCGGCAAAATGGCCAATAACATTGGGGTAGATAGTGTTGCTAAGAACGTCATCCGGTACCTTATGATAAGCAAAGTGGAATGCGCCATAGAGTAGGGCTGCAACCACAATAAAACGCAAAGTCTGAAAATCCACAACAACACCTATGATAAATTCTTATTAATCAGTCAAGTATAGCATCTAAATAGGCTATAAATGGCAGCCAAATGCCAGTGCAGAACCGCTCTGGAGCGGCTCAAAGCTGCATTATATAAGCTAAATATGACCATGGAATGACGATCAAGTTCTTGCCTGGTGATTTTGCTGTTTTAGCGCTTAACAATCAAAAGCTTAAATTATCGGTCAGTATAAAAATCCGAAGATTGGCTTAAAATCTTGCTTTTATACTGGCGCCATTTGCACATGGCGGTTTTGGAAATAGGGATCAATGAATGAATCAGCAAAACAATACGGCTAGTGTTGAGCAAAACCGGCAAATCGTAACAGCGTTTTTGCAAGCCATGCAAAGCGGTGATGTTGCCCATATTGTCGATGCCTACCATGAGGACGCGACGCTGCAAACCATGGGGAATACTTTGATTTCCGGCAGCTATAACAAACAACAGATCAAAGAATTTGCTGGTGGAATATTTGACGCTTTTCCCCATGGGCTGAACTACCAAGTTCATCATGTTATTGCCGAGCAGGATAGAGTGGCTGTTGAGGCCAGTGTCAGTGGCGAACATGCCGCTGGGCAGTTATACAGCAATGATTTACACTTTTTGTTCACGCTGCTTGACGGCAAAATCCTTCGCTTAAAAGAATATTTGGACACCGAAAAAGCGACGGCAGTCTTATGCGCTGGCCAGCGGCCCGAATAACGGAAGCGCGAAGCTGTGGTGCTGTGGTGCTGTAGCTGTTATCCAAATGCTAACTTCTATAGGCTTTGCGCGGCGTAATTTACCATTCATCCAAGGCTCTATCTGCGGTAGTCTGATCACAATAGATTGACTGTCTGAATATAAACGAGGAAACCCCTATGCATCTTGGCTTTAGCTCCATGAATAATGTTAGCGATCCGGCGCCTGATTTACTGGCCAAGACGCTTGAGCAGGCAGGTTTTGAATCACTGTGGTATGGCGAGCATAGTCATATTCCATGCTCGAGAAAAACGCCTTACCCACCGGGTGGTGAAATGCCAGAGCCTTACAAGCGTATGATGGATCCTTATTTATCGTTAATGGCTGCAGCGTCGGTAACTACGGATTTAAAACTCGGTACCGGCATAGCATTACTGTTGGAGCGGGAGTTGTTCTCGCAGGCCAAAACTATCGCTACCTTGGATAGACTCAGCAATGGTCGAGTGCTAATCGGTACGGGTGTTGGTTGGAACGAAGAAGAATTCACTAACGTTACCACTATGCCGTGGAAGCGTCGTTATTTGGGCTTAAAAGAAACGGTGTTGGCGCAGCGCAATTTATTTAGTGATACCGAGCCTGAATACCATGGTGAGCTTGTTGATTTTGATCCGGTTTGGTTTGAACCAAAACCGATTCAAGCTGGCGGCCCACCGATGATTCTAGGTGTAATGGGTCCCCTAGGTGTTCGTCATGCTGCCGAATGGGCGGATGGCTGGATGCCGGTGGATGTAGCAATGCCCGACGTTGAACAAGGTATTAAGGATTTTCGTCAGCAAGTGACGGACTTTGGTCGCAACCCCGACGATGTCGAAATCACCATGGTAGCGATGGGGCAGGTGACTACCGATTTGTTAAAGCGTTATCAGGATATGGGTATTGCGCGAGTGAATATTGGTGTCGGTATGGAGAATTGGGAAAAACCCGATATCGTTATGCCGATGATTGAAGAGTTTTCAAAGCTGATACCTGCACTTTAAAATAGCGCTAATTAATCCGCTTTAGGTTTTCTGTAGTTAGTCAAACTACTGCCTAATCTGTCTCTTGGTTAATGATGGTATTGATAGTAGTATCGATAGATCGATACTACTAATTCTTAGGAGATTAATTTCGTGTCAAGCCTCCCTATTCTTAACCGCTGTATATTTTGCCTGCTGGGCGTTATGTCTTTAGGTGTTTTTTCGGCACAAGTTTCGGCCGCGGAAGATGTAATTAGCGACGATGGTCGTGAAGTTCGATTAAATGATGATGGCACATGGAGTTTCTTATCACGCGATCGATATGCCAGCACGATTGACGGTCGACGTATTAGATTAATACCAGATGGGCGATGGGAGATAATGACTGATGATGTCACCGGTGTTGAGGAGCGATCCCAAGCAACTAATAGTTCGGTCAACGGTGCCGCAGCCACGACTCAAGTCACTCGCAAAATTGTGCGCCAACCGTCTAATACAGGCGGTAATCCAAGCATATTATTGACTCGGGTTGATATCTTAAAAAAGAAAACCAAAACCCATAAAGCCATTAAAGTGGACACACGTACTGCATTTTATCTGCAAGTTGCCAATCACAGCAAGCATCCTATTGCTTTGAGCCAAGCTCTAAAGAACTCAGTTAAAGCCAGTGATAGCAAAGGCCGACAGTACGATACTTTGTTATTGCGTTATAAAGGTGATCAAATTGCCAGTGGCGCGAGCAAACAAATTATTGTGCTCATCGATGGTGCGCCGCGTTGGTATGGGGTTAAGAATATGAATCTTAAAATTGATGCCAATACCTTTGGTGATAACAGTAGTATTTTATTAAGTAAAAATATGAATGATATCGACAATAAAATAGTTGAAGGTTTTTAAACCCTTTTAAGCTTAAGCTGCTTTTATATATTCTGTTTTAGATTTTAGAGTCGCGAACTAATCTTTGCGCTTGTTGATAAGTTAGCGAGCGCCAAAACCATTCAAATGGCCCATAGTAACAGCGCGCCAACCAAAGCTTGGAAAATACGGCTGAGAAACCCCAAATCATTAGCACTGTTAACGCTTGCTCTGATCGTTCAAAAGTTCCAAATTTCCCAAGGCCTGTGCCATAAAATAATGTGGTGCATATCAAGGTTTGTAATAAATAATTGCTTAAGGCCATTTGGCCAATACGTGCGAATGATCGGCTAATTATTTGCACAAGACCTGCATTCACCAATAAAAGTAATATTGATATATAGCTTAAGGACAGTAATAAGCTACCTGTCAAATTGGGCAACATGCCAAAAAACATCGAGTATTCCATGCTGAAGTTATTTGCCAGATTCTGTTCGATGCCAAAAGCGATTAATGGCAGCCCTATTAATAAGCCAGGTAATAGTGTCAGCAAATAGATTTTTTTATCGAGCTTACCTGTTAAAAAGCCGCTTTTAATTAGCGCCATACCAATCATCATTAAACCCGCTGTGCGCCAAAGCAGTAGCATAAAAAAGCCTTGGGTTTGCATCATGATAGTGCTGGGCAAGCGCTTTTCCATTTGCTCGCTCCAGCTGCCTTGATACGCTTGCACCTCTGCCGCTATATCCGCTGCCGATGGTGCCCAATAACTTTTCATATCTTGCAGTTCAGTGTCGCTCCAATACGGCAGCGAATAACCCAGAGTTACAGTAATTAATAAGCCAAAACCAATAAGTGCGCTGCCGGTGATTAAAAGTGATTTTGTTGACCAGTGACGGCTAAAGAAAATAAGCATACCGGTGATGGCGTAGCTAACCAAGATATCGCCATACCAAAAAATATAGGCGTGAATCATACCGATCACTAGCAGCCAAAAAGAGCGGTGATAAAAGCGCTGGCGACTTTCAACAAGGCCGTTGGCACTTTGCTGCAAGCTGCGTTGGCTCAGCATCATAATGCCTGCGCCGTACAAGGTTGCGAAGATCGTGTTGAACTTCATATCAAAAAATAATTGACTAAAATACCAGACGTAATAATTTACGCCGCTTAAATCACCATAGGTATTGGGGTTGGTGTAGGCAGCGCTTGGCATAGCGAAGGACTGAATGTTCAACACTAAAATGCCGAGAATGGCAAAGCCACGAACAACATCGAGCGTGATAATTCGCTCTTTTTGTTGGGTGGGTAATAATAAATTGCTGTCTACGCTTGGTGTTTGTCCCGCTTGAGCCTTGGACATAGTGCCCTCTTTGTTTTAGCTGCGCTTATTCGTCTACGTCATCCATATCGGTTTGGCCAGACATACGGCGGCGCACATGCGACCATGACATACCAATCGCCAGTATTGCAGAGATAAGAACCAGCACGATATACAACACGGTATTCATATTGTCGGCAGCGACAATACCTGCATCGATAATCAACCATAAAATGCAGCCAAACAGTGCTGCCGCTAATGCGATGCCAATCACGCCAAGCGAGCGCAACGTCGCGCGTAAAAAAATCACCCAGCCAATTAATAAGCCGATCGTTGCCAGCGCTAATACTGGATCAAGACCGGGTAAGATTTTTTGTGCCCAATGATAATAAGAATAACCGGAGGGATTAAAAGTAGAAAAAACCAGCACCAAGGCAAATAAAAATCGAACCAATATGCTAGATGCGCCAAAGTTAGCTGCCATAATTTAATACTCTTAATTGCTTATGCTTAATGTGTGTCATGCTTGTGGCATGTTTATATTATGGGGTGCAGTCTGCCATTGTTGTGCTAACTGATCAAGCCGTTGGCTAAGCCCATTGTTAAAGCTTGTGCTTGATTGTCGAATAATCAATCTGCCGACTATACGCCAAACATTTATTAATCATTGTTGTAAGCTGTTTTGTAAGCTAAAGTTGTAAATCATTATGATAAAAATCTACCACTCGCCATTATCACGATCAATGCGTGTGCTTTGGTTGGCTGAAGAGATAGGTCTGCCGTATAGCACCGAAATATTGCAAATGTTTTCTTCCGAAATGCAGCGTGCCGATTATTTGGCGATTCATCCAATGGGAAAGGTTCCCGCCATTGACGATGATGGTTTTATTTTATGGGAAACCACAGCGATATTTGATTATCTGATTAGCAAGTACAGTGATGGTGGTTTGATTCCGCCACGCGATACTGCATTGGGCGCGAAAGCTGTGCAGTGGATTAACTTTGCAGAAAACCCCTTAACTATCATTATGGGTGAGATTGTTGCCCACGATGGTGTTTTACCTCCTGACCGTTGTATCCCCGCGTTGGTGGAGCGAGGTCGTGAACTTGCTCCCGATTTAATTGCGATAGTTGAAAAAGCCTTGGAAGGTGATACGTCGGGCGCGCCGGAATTTATTCTTGGTGATAACTTTAGTGCCGCCGATATTATGCTAGGTTTTGCGCTGAATATTGCGCAGTATCTGGGGTTTGTAAGCGAGAGTACGCCTAAAACCTTAGCCTATTGCCAGCGCTTAACTGAACGCCCGGCATTTCAGCGCGCCTCTCAGTAGTAATGTTAGAAATAAATAGCGTTATTTTATTTGAGTAAGTTTGCGATGCTTGAGGCTAATAAAGCAGCTTGATCGCCGTCACCGTGTAGGCAAAGCGTATCCAGTTGTAAGTGAACTTCTCCACCATCCAAGGTGGTTACCGGCTTGGATCTAATAATGTTTATTGCTTGCTGGCAGGCTTGATCAATCGTATGAATAACCGCGCCTTCTCTATCGCGCGGTGCCAGTTGGCCATTTAGCAAATAGCGTCTATCAATAAAACCTTCGGCCATCACGTTTAAACCGTGTTTTTGAGCTGATGTAATTAATTCTCCACCGGCAAGTCCAATAACTGTCAGCTCGGAGTTAAAGTCGGCAAAGATTTCAGCTAACTGATTTGCTAAGGCATGGTCGCTGGCGGCCTGATTGTAGAGTGCGCCGTGAGGTTTAATATGGTTTAGCGGATAGTTAAGTGAATTGGCAATATCGCTAATTAAATGCAGCTGTTGATGAATAGTATCTTTTAATTGCTGTGCATTGAGCTGCATAGCTGCTCGGCCAAAGCCTGCTTTATCAGGAAAGCTTGGATGCGCACCGATTTTAACGCCGCAAGACTTAGCCGCGATAATAGTGTTTTTAATTGATTCCGCATCACCGGCATGACCGCCGCAGGCAATATTGGCCGCGTCAATAAAAGGCAGTATTGCCTGGTCATTGCCGCAGCCTTCTCCAAGGTCGGCATTAAGTTGAATGCGTTGGTGCATAGTGTTTCTCTAAGCGAGTTGTTAGCAGATTATTTTTGAGATTTTAATTTAAACGCGATTGCCTGCTGTAGTCGATATAATTCTTGCTGTTGGTTTGTAAGCGCATCGATGGCTTCCGCAATGCTGACTTCATCAAAGCGAAACATCACTTTGCGGCCCAGCTGCGCTATCCGCCATAGATCGGCCTGAATAACATTAGCGATAATAGGGTATCCGCCCGTCGTTTGTCCGTCGGCTAATAATACAATGGCTTGGCCGCTGCTAGGAAGTTGCACTGTACCCGGTATTACTCCGTGCGATGCTAAGGTGCTTGGTCTTCGTGTTTGCATGAAGCCAAGGTTTTGCTCTTCATCTTTGACTTGAATATCCGGACCTATTAAGCGGCAGCCCATTCGATTGCTCGCCGGGCTCAGTTGCCAGTCTGCATGCCAAAAACGTTTTTTTTCAGTCGCGCTAAATAAATTACTGTGTGGGCCGGGTAGGGCGCGAATACTATGCTCTGGGGTTTGTTGTCTTGCGCCTATGCTGTTTAATTGATTTAAATCTATCGGTGTTTTGGTCGCCAGAATATTCAAGCAATCGCCGTTGATTAAACAGCGGCCTTGGTGGCCGCCAAATTGGGCGGCGATATCGGTGGCTCGCGAATCCAATATTAAATCAATATCCAAGCCGCCGCGAAAAGCAATATAAGCGCGACCGCCATTGGCATTACCTTTTAATAATAAGCGCTGGCCTGCTTGTATTTGATAGCTCCAGCCGCTATAAGCACTAGTTCCTTCGGTACTGGAGTCGCCGTTATGATATTGCATTATTTTGGCATTAAAATCAGCGCCGGTGAGCGCTATCCAGCAAGGCTGTTGGAACTCCAGCTCTAATGGCCCAGCGGCCACTTCTAATCCTGCAAAGTCTTCATCATTGCCTAATAAACTATTGGCGATTTTTAGCGCTTGTACATCCAAAGCGCCGCTTTGGCAAACACCAAAATGTCGGTGGCCGTTGCGACCTAAATCTTGCACGCTGGTTTGAATACCCGCTTTAATAACTTTAATCATTGGTGTGTTCATAAAGTATCGCTACGTATAAAGCGAATGCGATCGCCAGATTTTAATAGCGAAGGGGGTTGTCGCTTGATATCAAATAGCTGCCGCTTAACAGCGATAGATTCTGAATTGTTTGTCTCGGCAAGTTGGCCGATAATCTGCCAGCCTCCCGGTGAAGCCAGCGGGTAAATGCCGGTTTGATTGCCGCCAATCGCTACCGAGCCGGGTGTGACAGCTAATTGTGGCGATGCTTTGCGTGGGGTAACTAGCAATGGATTCATACCTTGTAAATAAGCAAAGCCCGGCTGGAAGCCAATAAAATAAACTGCGTATTCCACCGCGCAATGGGCGGCAATAATTTGTTCGCAGCTTAGGCCGGTATGCTTAGCGACAAAGTCCATATCGGGGCCGGCATCGCCGCCATAGTTAACCGGCAGCTCAAATAGTTTGCCACTGTCGCCGCTAAAACTATCTAGCGTTTTATGGCTTAGTTTATCGACTTCTCGCCAAGCGCTTTCAAGTACCTCCGTCCAAAAAGCCAGTGCGGTTTGATGCTCGCTATTGTTTATGGGCGTGTTGCTAAAGTTTGGCTGAGAGGGGTAAACGACTAGCGGGTTAAAGATCAGCGTAAGATTATTCATGCCGGGCACAAGATCCATTAAGGCGGGATATTGGCCATAGGACTTATCTAGATGCTTACACAGCCACCAGATTTTTTGCTGATTGTTAAGCTTGGGATTGCAATTGGTTTTGTTATCAATGGCGGTTTCGATTTCACTGTGGGCATCGATATCGAGAACAACAGCATTTTCGGCCAAGGGGTAAACATTAGCGTTTTCAAGTATCGGTGTTATGGCTTCTAATAAATCCATCACAATCTCGCCAGCAACAGTGTGTATTATATCCGGATGCAATACATGCTATTCAGGGTATCATAGCTTCCGCCAATTCTACCTGCAGTTAGATAATATAGTTAGCTAATCTAATTAGTTTAAATAAGATGCACATTTCAGATGAGATTTTTGGTTTAAATGAATAAAAAAACCGACACCTTATTTTCTCACCCCATGGGTGCTGTTGAGGGCTTTACCTTTGATGCGGCTGTTGTGTCGGTGTTTCCCGATATGATTCAGCGCTCGGTACCGGGATACAGTACGGTTATCGCCATTAGTGGTGTGTTAGCTCAGCGGTTTTCGCAACCCGGTACACGCATTTATGATTTGGGCTGCTCATTAGGTGCTAGCAGTTTTTCTATGGCGCGGAATGCTGCAACAAATTGTGAATTGCTTGCGGTTGATAACTCCGCTGCGATGTTAGATCAGTTGCAAACAATTCTCGCTGAGCAGGAGCTTTCTACCACGGTTAAAACAGTCAATGCTGATATTTGCGATGTAGATATTAGCAATGCCTCACTGGTTGCGCTGAATTATACTTTGCAGTTTGTCAGTATTGATAAGCGCGAAGCGCTGCTAAAAAACATTCATCAGGGAATGGTTGATAACGGCGTGTTGATTTTGTCAGAAAAAATAAAATTTGATAGTCAGCAAGTTGATGAGTTGTTTATTGATTTGCACCATGATTTTAAACGTGCCAACGGTTATAGCGATTTGGAGGTGAGTCAAAAACGCGATGCGATCGACAATGTTTTGATTCCGGAAGAGCTTGATGCGCATCGCGAGCGACTGGCAGCCTGCGGCTTTAGTCGGGTTGAAGTATGGTTTCAATGTTTTAATTTTGCATCGCTAGTAGCGTTCAAATAAATCTTATGCCGACAATAAATCTATTTGATTACTCTCAGTTAATCGAGCGTTTAAACCAACTTGAGATTAATCCGCTAGCCGATGCCTTACCCGAGCATATCGAGTTGGGTATGGATACCAAGCGCTATGGCGATATTCCTCGTTGGAAGCAAGCGCTAAGTCAATTACCCGATCTAGATGTTAGTGCAGTAAAGCTTAATCAATCCAAGGTTTCTGTCACGGCGCAATGTAGCGAAGATCAATTATCGCAATTGCATAAGGCCTTAATGGGTTTGCATCCTTGGCGTAAAGGTCCGTTTGATATTGCCGGTATTCATATTGATACCGAATGGCGTTCGGATTTTAAATGGGATCGCCTAAAAGATAAAATACAATCCTTGGAGGGTAAGCGGGTTTTAGATGTTGGCTGCGGTAGCGGGTACCACTGTTGGCGTATGGTGGGAGCGGGCGCTGAATTGGTGGTGGGAATTGATCCAACGCCACTATTTATTATGCAGTACTGGGCCTTACAAAAATATTTACAGAACCCAAAGGCATGGGTTGTGCCATTAAGAATGGAGTCCATGCCGGCAGCCTTAAAAGCTTTTGATACCGTGTTCTCAATGGGCATTCTGTATCATCGCCGCTCGCCATTTGATCACTTACAAGAACTGCGTGATGCGCTGGCTGTCAATGGTCAACTGGTTTTGGAAACTTTGGTGATCGATGGCAAAGACGGCGAGATATTAGTGCCGCAAGAGCGCTATAGCAAGATGGGCAATGTCTGGTTTATTCCGTCGGTGCCAACGCTTTGCAGCTGGCTTAAAAAATTAAAATTCAAAAATATTGAAGTTATTGATATATCTACGACTAGTGTCGAAGAGCAGCGCTCAACCGATTGGATGACGTTTCATTCATTAAGTGATTTTCTTGACCCCAATGATATGACCAAAACGGTTGAAGCTTACCCCGCACCCCGCAGAGCGATAGTTGTTGCCACTGTATAGTCGCGGCTAAGGTATTAAAATTTAAGCTTATTAATAAAACATATATCGACGTCGACATCGGCAAACAGTTACTACGGTAGTAAAAAAATAAAGAGGTTTATATGAGTCGTTTAGCAGGAAAGACCGCCATTGTTACCGGTGGTGCCAATGGCATGGGTGCTGCAACCGTTCGGCTTTTTGTCGAGCATGGCGCTCGTGTGGTCATTGGTGATTTACAGGATGAAGCCGGTCAAGCCTTAGCTGATGAGTTAGGTGATGCCGCAGTATTTGTACATATGGATGTGAGCAAAGAAGAAGATTGGGCAACGGCCGTTAGCGCGGCGAAGTCGCTCGGCACCTATAACGTGCTGGTAAATAACGCAGCAATGTTATTATACAAATCCTTATCCGAAACTACGCAGGAAGACTATTTAAAAGTAGTGAGTGTTAATCAGCTAGGCACTTTTCTTGGTATTCAATCGGCCATACCTTCGATGAAAGAAGCGGGTGTTGGATCGATTATTAATGTTTCCTCGATTGATGGTTTGCATTCTGCCGCGGGCTTATGTGCTTACTCATCAACTAAATGGGCGGTGCGCGGTTTAACCAAAAATGCGGCTATTGAATTAGGCCAGTACGGTATTCGTGTTAACAGTGTTCACCCCGGTGGTATATACACTAGCATGGGTGGTGCGGACTTTTTAAGTGAAGAAGAAATGAGTAAAAGTGTTTACGCAGATTTTCCTATTCCTCGTGTGGGTCAGCCTTCCGAAGTTGCCTATGTCAGTTTGTTCTTGGCATCGGATGAAGCAACTTATAGCACAGGCTCCGAGTTTGTTGCCGATGGCGGTTGGTTTACTGGTATGCGTAGACCGGGATCGCCTTGCGCCTAAGAGGTTTTGCGCTTGCAGTGATTAGTTTGACGTTCACTGGTTTTGAGAAGCGGCTTTAAACGCGATTGGATCGCGATGGTAAGACTCTACACATGCGAGGCAAATACATGCCTCGTGCTGTAAATCCGGCGGCAGTATCTCAATCATTGCTGCCGGAATCTTAACTTCAACACACCAACAGCTTGCAGGCTGTGCAATACCGCAGCGGTTTGATTGCTGACAGAAAGGGCAAGTTGTTTTGTCTATGGTATCAATGCTCATTGCTATTTTATAAGCTAAAAAAGCTCATGGGTAAAGCATGTTGTTAGTGATATGAATATTTTCTTTGCTGAAGTCTGACGCTAAGTCAGGCCTTAAAGATTCTTTTATCGCATTTATAAAAAAGGCCACGTTTTAAAACGTGGCCTTTTTTGATTCACTAAAATTATTATTATTTTATTGTGTTCGTTTTTTAAGCCTGTGCTTTATTGGTTTTTCTAGCAACGCCCAGACCAACTACACCAATTGCTAATAAGCTCAATACGCCTGGCTCTGGAACGCTTGCAGTACAATCGCTTTGATTTATTGAAAAGTTACCTACACCCCACTGACTGGGATCAATCACAATTGATGCAATAGAGCCGCAGCTGCCGCCACTGTTGTCGGCGTAAACACCAAAGCCAGGTGTGTTCTCGTAACCTAATTTAAAGTACTCGCGATCAAAGCTCTCAGTATTATTGGATAAGCCTTCAATCCACCCGGTACCGTTAAAGTTTGCACCGACATTGAAAGTGATAGCGCGGGTATTTTCGGGTAATAAGATTTTTACCCAGTGAACATCGGTAGTAAAAATATCATTATCGGTAGCTTCGGGATTGCTCCACCAAGTGGTATCGTTAGCCAAGCCGCGATTCATATTAAGTGCTGCACCTGAAATATCTTCAAACTGCAAAATGCCGCTGATAGGTGATGCAACGCTTGAAGTGACACCGCCAGCAGTATTGGTTACTGCAAAATCGGTGAGTGAATAGCCACCTAAAGTCTCGGGCGTGGCAACACTTGATCCATAAGTTTCAAGTACTAGTCCGGCAAGTGCGTTAGTCGATAGCAAAGTGGCAGTGCTAAAAAGTATTCCGGCAGATAAATTTTTAAGTCGCATGTTTTTTCCTAACAATAATATTTTAAATAATGGTTTGTATTAATAGTGCTTTAAGCAAAAAATTTGCTTTAGGTTTTTTCTTAAAGCGTGTTTACAAGTGTATTTAGCATGTACTGTGCCAGTTTTTATTTTATATGTATATCAAAGGCTTACAACGTTTACACTCTTTTATCTTTGCAAGGGTGTAAGGCTTGCCGACAGTTTTTTTATTAAAAACCACCTAGTCAAAAAGTGTAAAAATGTTTTTATATATTCTTTCTTATTGAAACTTGGCGCAGTTGTATGGGTCGCGAACTAAAGTTTTTTTGTGGTTTATGCTGTGAGGTATCGTGCGCTTTGCTAAGAGTTATTTGCTTCAACTCAATCGCAAATATGAT
>CAJQQO010000115.1 GCA_905480475.1 uncultured Pseudomonadales bacterium
GGCGGCTAAGTCTTCGGCGGCATCCACTTTACCTTGACCAAAACAGGTTGGCCTAATCACGCCGCCCGTAAAAACACCGTCTTCAACTTCCAACTGACTACACATCACATGATCTATATCCATCCCTCTAGCAGCAGGCTCGACTTGATAAGGTGTCGCCGAAGAAATGACTGCAATGGTATGGCCTTTTGCTCTATGCGCTTCAACCAAAGCGCGAGACTCAGGATAAATTAAGCGCGCGATTTGTTTGGTATACAGCTCTTCACCAAACTCAATATAGTTTTGCTCGCTCATGCCACGCATCAGTTGACTGGTAACCAACATTAAACCGGAAAAGCCTAAATTACCTAAGCCAAAGTTTGTCATCGCGGCAGAGAGTTCTAAAAAATCACGCGCGGATAAATCACCGCGTTTTAATTGCTCTTTGAGAAATACGGTCGCCGAATATCCAGCGATTAATGTGCCATCAAAATCAAAAATCGCTGCAATATGCGAACCGCTGGGCATACTATTAATATTGTCTAAAAGTTGTTTATGCGATGCCATTTAATCCTGCTTCCTATTTTTCTTGATCTAAGCTAATTTTTGTCGAACCTGATTACACTGACTTTTTATTCAGACGTTTTATGTAGACTTAGCCGTTTGGCGGGTTTTACGTTTAGCTTTGGGAGCCGATTTTGCTGCCAGCCGTTCAAATGCTGCAGCGATATTGTCGGCTATTTGTTGCGCATCCGGTACTGCGCCAGCATCGGCTAACACAGCATACTCCATTCTATCGGCAATGGAAAAAAACGTGATATTGATTGCCGTGCCACCGGCTAACGTAGACAAGGGAATACTCTTGACTAATTTAGCACCGGATAAATACAAATCTTCACGTGGGCCAGCAACGTTGGAGACATTGACATTTGTCAGTGGCGGCAGGTATTCATTAAACGGCGGTCGATCAAGTAACTCGGCAAGTCCACCGACCATAATTAAATACGTTATTAATGCCTGACGTGACATGGACTGCGCATCTTGTTTGGCATCCACAGACGATTCATGCACTTGGCTTAGCCGTGTGCCGATATCCACGCCGGGTTCCCCCAGCTTAATTGCCAACGCCGCTATCTGTGTTGAAGCGCTGGAATCACCTTCCTTGCGCAAACCTAATGGACAGACTGCAACTAACGCTTTATCAACAGCGCTATCGCGACTTTCTGCATAGTGTTCGAGCGCATCACCGACTAAAGCTAAAGCCAGCTCATTAATACTAACGCCAGCCTGTTTTGCCTGCGCTTTAAAATCGAGAAATTGAATACCACCAATACCTAAACGTCTTTGTGCATGAACTTCATTATTAAAAATAGATTTAGGCGCAGAAAAAGGTAGCGGTGCTTGTCGGGGCTTAGCAATACCACCAGCTTCCAACGCTGACTTAAACACAGTGGAAATCACTTCGCGAGTCGTTTGGCGTTGCAACTTCATATTTCTATTCAGTGTTAATAATTGCTTAGGAATGGTTTTAAAACTTTTTGCAAAACTTTTAGCTAATGTTTTTTCAAGATCATTAGCGACACTTGCATTGAACTGGTGATTAGCCTCGTCGGCTTGATCAATCTCAACCCACATAGGTTGAATAGCTAAATCCTTTGCAGATTTAGACATTAAGGCATCCATTCGCATAACCGCCGATGCGCCGTCTATATAAGCGTGATGAATTTTTAAATAAATAGCGAACTGTTGGTTTTCTAACCCTTCAATAACGGTAATAATCCAACCGGGTCGACTATGATCCAAAATGCCGGCATGCAGATCCATAATCAAATCATTAAGCTGCTTGGCATTACCC
The DNA here is from genome assembly GCA_905480475.1 of uncultured Pseudomonadales bacterium. Classification (GTDB taxonomy): domain Bacteria; phylum Pseudomonadota; class Gammaproteobacteria; order Pseudomonadales; family UBA7434; genus UBA7434. Next base: position 1,835 of record CAJQQO010000115.1, read on the forward strand.
GGCTTAGGCAATGCCGCTTGGCGAATATGGTAGTCCATATCCATATTGTGGGATTCAGCCCATTTCGGCAAGGAAAGTTTTGAAAACACCGGCACATAGTTAAATGGTGGCGCTACTGCGGTTTCTCTGTGGGCTTTTAAAAACCGTTTTATGGTTGCGGCGGTTTGACCTTTTTTTGGCTGAAAGACTAACAGTGAACCAATATGTTTTGGGCTATCGACTGTCTCCAGTAGATAGGACATCAAGTCCATAATCGGAATATTTTTTACCGTTCGATTTTTCAACTATTTGAACCCTTGGTGTTTGTTTGCCTGCGGTTGATTGCCAGTGCCGAGCTGACAATTGATCTAGGCTGGAGGAAAAAACGACTTTGCTAAGTGGCGAATTTAACCTGACTATACACCCAGCCCAAGACTAATTGAAGCGTACTAAAGCCATTCTATCCAGAGAAATGGTTAATTTACCGAGATGATCTGGTAATCCATTATTTGCCGCGTGAATACGCTTTGTGAATAGGGATATTTATCCTATTGATGGGCTGTAATAGTGCAATAAAGCACTAGTTAAAGTAGCAGCTCAAGTGCATTAGCTAGGCCGTTATCATCGACATGATAGGTGACATAGTCAGCGCAGGCTTTAACATCATCACTGGCATTACCCATTGCGATACCAATACCAGCTGCCTGTAAAAATACTTTATCGGAACCGGCGTCACCAATGCTCATTATCTCCGACGGTTTTAAACCGTGATATTTGCAAAGCTTATCAAAGCCGGTATTTTTATCGGCCTCGGCTGAAACCACTGAAGAAAATATCAGCTCGGGTCTATCGGCACCATGACCACTGGCAAAGGTTAAATGCGGCAATTGTTTTTGTACAGCGATTAGCTTTTCTAACTCGGTATTTTCATCAACGACTAATTGAATTTTATATATTCCCTGCCGCATTAATTCATCACTAAACGGAATAACCACCGGCGCTTGTTTTAAATAATGCGTATGAAATTCAGTGTATCTTGTCGGCGCTTCAATATAATAATTATCAATCGTGTATAGCTCGCAATGCATCTTTTGTTGACGCGCTATTTGAATGATCTGTTGAATATCTTCAAATGCCAAACTATAGGAAGCTAATAATTGATTATTAGCAGGATCAAATAACACTGCGCCGGTATAAAAAATGCCTGCATAATTAATTGAATGCTGCTGAATATAACTTTGCGCAGCAAATACCGCCCGGCCGGAAGCAATTGCAGTTTTAATTCCCTTTGACTGAATGCGGGCGATTTGCTTAGCAGCCGATGCGGGTAATTCAGCATTAGAATCCAATAGCGTGCCATCGATATCGAAGTACACCAATTTAATTTGCTGACTTCGCTGAGCGCGAATCTGATCGAGCTCTTTGTTACTAAAGCTGCTTAGCTGTGGGCTGATTTTCATGGCAGTGTACTTATGCGAGTTTATTGTCTAATTAATACGATGGTTCTTTAACAAAACGCCAGATTATCAAGCAGGCAATCAAACCCGCCAATGCAGAGATCAACCAAACCAGTGTTGGATTGTAATCCCATAAACTACCGCTAAAAATAGCGCCTACGGAGCCACCGGCACCAAAACTCACAGCACTGTAAAGTGCCTGCCCCTGCCCTTGATGGCTGTTACCAAAGGAATGCCGTATCCATGTGACCGCGACGGCGTGGAAGCTGGCAAAAGAACCTGCATGTAATATCTGTGCAAAAATCAGCAGCGTGATATTTTCCGGATACAATCCAATCAAGCTCCAGCGGACTGCACAGCAGGCTAGGCTAAACATTAAAATGCCACGTACAGAAAACCATTGCAGCACACGAGACATGGCTAAAAACAATACCAGCTCGGCAATCACTGCACCGCCCCAAAACAACCCTATCAGCGGTTTGCTATAACCGTAGTCAATAAGATACAACGAGTAAAAAGTATAATAAGCGCCATGCGAAAACTGCAATAAAAAACAGACAATAAAAAACGCTCGCACTGAGGGGCGTTTAAATATTGATGCTAAACCGCGAGACTCTTCATGTATTAAACTGACTTCGCGCTCTTTAACCCAAAGACTACTTCGCCAAATGCTCAATAGCATCACCGCCATAAAGACTGGTAGATATTCTATTGCGACACGGTCAAATACCCAGCCCAAGGCGATTACCGCAACAATAAAACCAATTGACCCCCATGCACGAACACTGCCGTAGCGGGTATACCCCTCACCTAAATAGGCTAGTGTGACCGATTCAAATTGACCAATAACCGCATTCCAAAAAAAGGTAAAACTGGCCACGATAATTATTAGCCAATAAAATCCACTAACAAAAAAAATCGCTAGGAAGCAGATAAAAGCCAGTAATGCAGAGTAACGGATAACGCGCATTGGCTTGCCGGTTTTATCCGCTAACCAACCGAGAATATAGGGAGAGATAACTTTGGTACCCATTAAAATGGCACTAAGTACGCCAATCTCTATTGGGCTATAACCTTGATCACTTAAATACATAGCCCAAAACGGCACAATCGCACCGAGTAAGGCAAAGTAGGTGAAATAAAAACTGGATAAGCGCCAATAAGGCATGGTGGTTTCTTCTTATGAAATGGCTTAACTCACTAGCCAGATTTTAATGTACCGCCACCTATTTATTAGAATCAGTAGTCGAACCGGGAATAACCGGCGTGGGTGAAGTAACATCGGCATTTTGGCCGCGATGTCTTAGCAAATGATCCATCAGCACCAAGGCTAACATTGCCTCGGCAATGGGTACTGCGCGAATACCCACACAGGGATCATGACGACCGGTGGTTATTACCTCAACCGAGTCACCTTGCAAATCAATACTATCGCCCGGCAAACGAATACTGGAAGTCGGTTTTAAGGCGATATTAGCGACGATATCTTGCCCTGAAGAAATACCACCCAATACGCCACCGGCATTGTTACTGCGAAAGCCATCTGGCGTTAACTCGTCACGATGCTCGCTACCCTTTTGCTCAACCACATCAAAACCGGCACCAATCTCTACGCCTTTAACCGCGTTAATACTCATTAATGCATGGGCGATATCGGCATCCAAGCGATCAAACACTGGCTCGCCTAAACCCACTGGCACCGACGTTGCTGTGACGGTAAGTTTTGCGCCAATCGAATCACCTTCTTTATTAAGCGCCGCCATATAGTTTTCCAACTCTGGAATCAAAGCGGGATCGGGACAGAAAAAGGCATTGTTTTCTATTTCTTCCCAGTCAACTTGTTGAATGCTTAGCGGGCCAAGTTGAGATAAATACCCTTTGATCGTAACGCCGTAACGCGTCGCCAAATATTTTTTAGCAATGGCACCGGCGGCAACACGCATAGCGGTTTCGCGCGCAGATGAACGACCGCCACCGCGATAATCGCGAATGCCATATTTTTGTTGATAGGTATAGTCCGCATGCGCAGGCCTAAAGCTGTCTTTGATTTTGGAATAGTCTTTAGAGCGCTGATCGGTATTTTCAATTAATAAACCAATCGATGTACCGGTGGTTTTGCCTTCAAATACACCCGATAGAATTTGGACTTCATCAGCTTCACGGCGCTGGGTAGTAAAACGCGATTGACCGGGTTTACGTCGATCCAAATCAATCTGTAAATCAGCCGTGCTAATTTCCAAACCCGGCGGGCAGCCGTCAATAATCGCACCCAATGCGGGGCCGTGGCTCTCACCAAAACTGGTTACAGTAAAAAGCTTGCCAATGGTGTTACCAGACATTCGGAAAAGTCCTCTATCACTTGGATTATTTTTAAATAAGCCCGCTATTATACGAGAATCCCGACCCTATTGACCGTTACTCTTACCATTCAAAAGGCTTTGTTCGCGCTTTAGGACGATTTTAGTGGGCTGAAACCAACTTAAAGTAGATTCTAGAACAGATTAAAGTAAATTCTAGCTTATCTATAGGGAAGCAACTATGCAGAGCCAGCGAAATATTGCAGCAATTCTTGGCGACTAAAAACACAGACGCCGTGGCCGCCACGCTCAAACTCCAGCCAAGTAAATGGCACATCGGGATAGGCTTGCTCTAAGGCTAAATCGCTATTCCCCACCTCCATAACCAATAGACCGTTATCATTTAGATATTCGCTAGCTTCAGCCAAAATGATTCGCGCGCAATCCAAACCGTCCTGCCCTGCTTCTAAAGCCATACGCGGCTCGTGATGAAACTCCGCCGGCATACTGTCGAGATCAGCACTATCAACATAGGGTGGATTAGTGACGATTAAATCGTAACGAGCTTCAATATCCTTAAATAGATCGGATTGAATCAACTTGGCGTTACGTGCCATGCCATGCCGGGCAATATTTTGTCTAGCAATCTCCAGCGCATCAACCGAGCAGTCGGCCAAATCCACTTTTATATCGCCTAAATATTCGGCACAAGCTAAACCAATACAACCGCTGCCCGTACATAAATCCAAAACAGTATTAATTTCCGCTTGCGCCCAAGGGGCAAAACCGTTTTCAATTAACTCGGCTATAGGCGAACGCGGGATTAGCACTCGCTCATCAACGGTAAAACACAGCCCTGCAAACCAAGCTTCATTAGTTAAATACGGTAAGGGTAAACGGTCATGGCAGCGTGTTTCGACCACGCGAATAATTAATTGCCGCTCAGTCTTGGTTAAGGTCGCATCCAATACCTGCTGATTGGCTTCGGGCGGCAGGTGCAGCAGATGGAAAATCAGCGTAATCGCTTCATCCCAAGCATTGTCAGTACCGTGGCCATAGTAAATTTTAGCGCGGGAAAAGCGACCCATTGCCCAGCGGGCGTAGTCGCGAATAGTGCTAAGATATTTTATAAGATCATCATGTTTTTCCATGGCGGCATTCTACACGGAAAATATCTCGCGTCGAAGTAAACTAATCGCCAGACAAGCAATCGAAGCTTTTCTAAAATCGATTTAAGCCTGCTTAAAACAATAGCAAAGACACTATAAAGACAAGATAGAGAAACCGATGGATAAGACTAAAAAAAGTACAAAATCGATATTAATCCAGTATCTTCTGCTCGCGCTTTTTATTGCCGCAGTTTTTATCGGCGATAAGCAGGTAAATATCTGGCTAGGCACGCGTGCAATCGAAAACACTGAACTACCAGCGATTGAGTTTAGTCAGGCAATGGTTCAAGCCAAACAGGCCAAGAAGCCAGTACTGGCAAATTTTGCCGCCATTTGGTGCCCTGCTTGTCGCAATCTGGATAACAAGGTTTTATCAGAACCCAGCGTTCGCAACTATATTCTGGCTAACTTCCAATACGTACGGCTTGAGTATGAAGATAAAGCCAATCGACAATGGTTTGATCAATATGGAATTAGCAGTTTTCCAAGCTTATTAATGATTAATGCCGACAATAATCGCAGTATGGAAGTCGCGCATACCACCGATATTCCACAATTTCTCGCTCAGCTGCAGGCATTTGTTCCGGCCGAATAAATAAAGTCGGGGTAAATAGCAGCGGAATAAAAAAGCCCGGCATAAGCCGGGCAAAAAAACTGCTTTTTAAAATATATAATTAAAACGTTAGCTGAACTCTGGCTCGGAATTCGTCGCCATCATTATTACTGTTGTCGTCATCGGCATCAGTGTAATTAACACCTACGCGAATATTGTTGTTAGCGTACCAGTTTAAGCCAATACCCCAAGCTGATGCATTAGTATTGCCTAATTCGACATCAGCAAAGTTGCCCTCACCATCTTCATAACGAATAACAACTTCAAAAGCGCCGTTGTCGCCTTGAGGTTTTACCCGCTTAAATTTACCGTCTTTATAGGGCCGCTGTTCGCCAGTAAGGATATAGCCAACTTGCAGGTAGTAACCATCGGCATCATTACCATTCTCATCAGCATCAAAAAATTCCATTTGGCCATGCAAGCTATCTAATGTTGCAGCAAATTCCAGTCCGAAGGCTGAAGTATCGTTGCCAATATCTTTATAGGCAGCACCTACATGCACAACACTATTTTCAGTTTGCACCGGAGCAAAGGTTACGCGCGCAGCAATACCAAAATCATCTCCACTGCCGCTGCCATTATTAGGGGCCGTGCTATCTTCAAAGGCCGCTAATGAATAAGTGAAATCACCTTCTTTACCCGACAATACCACACCTTCTTCACGGGCTATTGCATAACGCTCTGTGATAGCTGTTCGCTCCAACATAGTGATATCGTTAGAGCTGGTTAAATCTTCCAATCCAAACGGTATTCTTTGTTTACCCGCAGTGATCACAGCCTTTTTACCAAAGCCGTTATAGCGTATATATAAATCTTCAGCCGTACCACCACTTGAACCGCCAATATTAAATTGGGCTTTGTATGACCAATCATTGATATTGCCAGCAGCATATAACCGGGCGCGGCGACGATTAAATTGGTCTTCATCGGCCTCACCGTTTAACTCAGCGCGGTTATAGTCGTATTGAATCCGCCCGCCAATCTTAATCGAGTATTTATTATCGGCAGTCGATACTTTTAACCCGCCTTTAGTTTTGATCACAATATCTTGACCGTCACTCGTTACCGTACCCGCATTGGCAGTAGCAACCGCTGTTAGGGTTGCTAGAGCAATTGATGAAGCAAGTGTGTTGAATTTCATTTATGAGGATCTCCCAGTATTTTTCTATGTAGTGTTCTGCTATGCAGCATTGAGCTATATAGCCTGAATAATTTGCTGATTAAAAACGCCGCGATACTTTTTAGCTCGCATTCCGGATGACGAAGAAAATTATATGACGCTTACATGACATTAATATCACATTAAAATTGGCTTTATTTACTCTGTAAAATCTGCAGCCAATCCTGCAGCAGGCCATAACGGTGCA
>CAJQQO010000116.1 GCA_905480475.1 uncultured Pseudomonadales bacterium
CTTTGGGTCTACCACCATGCGAACCCACAACCAAATAATTATCGCCATCTTGTGAATACGGTAGCACCACCTCTTTTAGCTCGCCCGTCTTCCAGTGAATGGTTCGTAGTATTAAATGCGGTCTATCTTCAAAACCGGCTGCACGGGTAAACATACGACCCATAAAAGAATAATTAAAATAACGCATTAAAACCCGATCAACCGCCAAACCTTTTGGATTAGCTAAGCGGGGAATCATTTTCTGCCAGAACTTACTGGGCGGGCGTGGTGAGTTTTGCATGTTTATTAGTGCTACGTTGATTCAGATAGTTGATTTAGGCAAAAAAGTATTCGCTCATGGGAACCGACACCATATTATTAACATCACAAAAACCGGGAATCTCTTCAATCATTGCAGTTAGCACTTCAGGTGATCCAAAGTAACGACTATCATCGGTAAAATCTTCCAAGGCTCGAAAATGCTCTGACACGATTGCGCGATAGTTTGGCGCATCTTTAGTCAGTGGCCGTGCCACCGAATTTCTAACATAGGACCAACGCAGCGGATGTAATTCAAAGGATAAAGTGGAATGATCAACCTGCCAGTTGTGATAAAAATCTTCATCGCTAACATTTTCAGGCTTAGCATTTGCGCCATATTGCGTAACACCCGGACGACGCGCTCCGCCTTCCCAATCCGGCGTAAACGCTTGTGGCACCGATTCGGTAACCAAATAACCGGTTAAGCTGTCGCCTAGCTGCGATAAATATTTTTCAATCGGCGCACGATGATCAAGGCACTCATGCCAAAATGATACCGCTGCTGCTAAACCTTGCCACGGCCCCATTAAACGCCCCGGCGCATCACGATTAATCTCATCATTTAAATCAGCAATATTAATTGTGATATTACTCGCGCCGTGGAACTTTAACTCTTTAACACAAGCACTTAATAACTCGGATTTTAAAGTTTCAATAGAGCCGTCTTTAGCGGGGCCGATAAAATAAATAAACTTTTCCATTCTTTTACTCGCACTGTTGTTATCGTTATAGCTGTTTTAATAGTGGATACTGCCGTTACTATCGGTGTCTACTAGGCGGCACAAATTTGCACTAACACGCCATTCATATGCGACATACCCGAAACCGGTTCAATCGAGTCAGGGCCATCGGGAGTAATAATATTGACATTAGCACCAACGGTTTTGCGCGCAACCGAAAGCCCATAAGCTTCTTGATGCCCCCAACCATGCGGCACCGATACCGTACCAACCATCATATCGTTATCAATTTTTACCGGCACTTCGATACTGCGACCACCCGCACTGACCTTAGCCATTTCGCCGTCTGCCAATAATCGCTCACTAGCATCGGCAGCATTAATATAAAGGTAATTAGTATTTCTATCGCCTTTTACAAAAGCCTCAACATTATGCGCCCAAGTGTTATGGGTAAATCGCTCACGTTTTTGGATAAGCTTTAAGGATTGTGTATTAGTAATTTCATCGGCAAAGGTTTTTTCAAACTCAGCTGCACGCGCTAATAGATCTGCCGGTGCCAGCTCTACCTTACCTGAAGGCGTATTAACGCGCTGCCCTAAATAATCACCAGGTTTATTCGGTTCTAACAATAAACCATTGGGGTGCTTGCGCAGTTTATTAATACCGCCTAACTTGGCCGAGCGAATCATCATGCTTAAAAACAATTTATCCATGCTGTTAGCGCCACCGACCAACGGCAGCTTGGCAGCAGCTTCAGAAATATTACTTAACCACTGCAAGGGTTTGGAATCAGCTAATGATTTTCCGGCGGCGCGGCAAATTTGTCTTAAGATAAGTCCTTCGTCGCGCGCTTCACCTACCGCCTTTAATACCGGATCGGTATAGTCAAAACTGCGCGTAGGCATTAAGCCCATCATGGTGAAAAAGTAAAACGGCACATCGGCTCGCTCTAATGAATGCAGGCCAGGCAAAATATAATCGGCGTATTCTGCTGTTTCATTGCGCACGATATCTAGGCAAACAAATAATTCCAAATCGTCAAAGGCCTCGGCCAAACGTTCACTACCACTGCATGTCAGTAATGGATTACCTGACATATTAAACATGGCGCGCACTTTACCCGGACCCGGCGTCAAAATTTCGTCAGCCATAATACCGGCGGGAACTGTGCTATTAATATAAGGAATATTATTAATACGCGAAGTAAGCTGCTCTTTAGGTGCATCAAATTTAGGAAACACTGAATTACCGGCTAATACACCGCCACGCTTATCGAGATTCCCGCTAATCGCATTAATCGCTTCTTGCAACCAATAAACCATTAAGCCATGACGGCTTTGATTGACACCGGTTGATGAATAAATCGCCGCGCCATCGGCGGCTAAATAATCGCTTACCATTTGTTTTAGCTGCTCGGCAGGCACGCGGGTAACTTCTGCAACACGCTCAGCTTTCCACGGCTTGGCAACGGCTGCCAGTGCGTCATAACCATTCATAAATTTATCAACGTGCTTACGATCAACTGCACCACGCTCAATCACTTCATGCAAAAAACCCAACATAAAAAATACATCGGTATCGGGACGAATAGCAACATACTCACCCATACGTTTTGCCGACTCGGTCAAACGCGGATTAACCCAATACACTTTGCCACCGCGTTTTTCAATATCCGTTATTCGGTCCATTGGATGCGGCACCGAAATAAAACTCATTTTTGAAATAACCGGATTACTACCCACGGCAATTAATAATTGGGTGTGATCGATATCAGGAAATACTTGATCGTTAGCACTGCCAAACAAGCGCTCGCCACCAGCAAACTTACTAGCACAATCCTGAGTACCCGGAGTAAATAATTTATTCGCGCCAAAAGCTTTTAAAAACATGGTCATTACCATGGGCGGCCAAAGACTAAAACCAATTGGATTACCCATATAAGAGGCAATAGACTCGCCACCATGTTTTGCATGTATGGCTTTTAATTTATCACCAATTTCACTTAAAGCCTGCTCCCAACTGACTTCAACAAATTGGCCATCCACTTTTTTCAACGGTGTTTTTAGACGATCAGGACTATGGGCAAAGGCTCCCATTTTTAAACCTTTGATGCAGGCGTAACCCTTGCTCACTACATGATCTTTATTTGGCTCAATTTTAATAACTTGATTGTTTTCTTCATGCACTATCAAACCGCACTGCGCTTCGCAGATACGGCAAAAGGTTTTTTTGCTATTTACACTCATAATAATTGCCTTAAGGCTTTGATAGTTAGCGCGTTTTTTTAAAATAACACTAAGCTTGTTTGGTTTAAACTTCAGCGTCATTTGCAAAAAACTGCCGCTAGTATTTAAGTTCAAAAATGATATTGCTGACTAGTATTACATATTAAATTTTTTTCGATAATCAACAAAGGCATCATCAACCATCTGCCTGGACATACCAAACTGTTCAAGCGAATAACTGTGCTTTCCATGCTTACCCATCGGTTTATTCGCCATATGCTCGCGCATCGCTTTAGCCGTTTCTGCACTTAGCTCAAGATCAAACTGCTCGTATAAACGTTCGATAGACGGGAGTGGATCTTTAATCGTATCTTCAAAATAAAAATCAAAAATCTGATCTTCTTTATTTAAATTCTCACGCGCATCAACACCGCATTGAATTAAGTAAGACCATACAGCCAATTCGGTTTGTCCCACATGGTGCGGATCAATATCGGTAGTTAAGGCCGAGCGCGTGGTATAAATTAAACTCGCCAAGGAAGGCATGGTCTTATAAGGCTCACGATGAGTTTGAATAACACAGGCATCGGGATAAACCTGAAAAATGGTTTCCAAAAATCGAATATGCTGCGGCGCTTTTAATACCCAGCGCGGCTTGGCATAGTTAGATTGATAATATTGCAATACCCGCTTATGCCATTCATAACCCTGAACCGCGTCGGCTTTTAAGTACCAATCACGATAATGCGGACACTCGGCCATGGTACTAAAGTGATCAAAGAAAAAACTCCAAGCCATAAATATTGCGCACTCTTGCGGTAACTCGGCATCACTAAAATGAATGGCTTTTAAATTTGGCATTAGCACTTCGGTCATTTCTAATTGTTTATTGACTTGTGCAATTCTTGGGTCGGTTTTAACCGTATCTTGCGTTGCCGGAGGATAAGGCTCGCTTGCCTCCCAACTTAGTACAAAACGGTGATTATTATCGAGTGATAGTAGCTCTTGCAGAATGGTTGAACCGGTACGCGGCAAACCCAGAATAAATATTGGTTTTTTAATTGCCGCTTCAGCAATCTCGGGGCGTTGTTTTATCGTATCCTCAACGCGCAATAAGTTCACCAAATTATCTTCCAGCATATTCTTCGCGGTTAATCGGCCCAAGGTACTTAAATGGGATTCCGTGTTATAAGCATGCACTACGCGCTGCAAACCCTCTTGATTAAAGTAATCACCAAAATCACTTAAGCCAGTTTTTTTAATCGCCGCCGCTTTGGCTTTCTCAGCATCGATGGCGGGCAAGTTAAGCCCTAAGCTCGATAAACCTGCGCCAATACTATTTAGCGCTTTCAGCGCAAAGGGAAAGGAATCGTTATTAGGTTTTGCCATATTGTTTTTCTGCTGTGAAGTTAAGGCTCTGCTTTGAATGATCAGCTAACGTCAAACAAGGGCGCAAAAAGTTACTGCCACCCTTGTTTGCCTGTCTTTATTTTGCGTTATACCAAATGGCTGATGTATAAGCGCGCTCTTGTGTTGTTGCCGGTACATCTGTGGGCAAATCCTGATTAAAGTTCACCGCGTCATAAGTCGTCCAGCGTGGGGTTGGAATTTCTAACACCCGCGCATAATAAAACGCCTGTTGATCGGCATCAAAATTAGGGTCAGTCCAGCGCGCCGCTAATGCCACATCGCCAATACTATTGCTATACGTTGCAGTTGCAGTATCAACCGTATCACCAACTGCTTTATTGACTCGACCATTACGTTTAATGCGGCGATTATCCGATACCGCAACATCATAAATACGTTCCTGCGTTTTGCCGGTTCTATCCAACCAGCCCTTAATAATTTGTATACGATCAAGGTTGGCACCTTTTGGATCTTTTAATGCGGTTAGCATAAACACCGGCGCTTTATCGCCATTGCGCGCTAACTCGCCACCCATTGGTACACCGCCGCTATAAGCACGCGTGGCAAAGTTAGGATTATTTAGATCTTCATCCGTGTAATCAAAGCCGCCAAAAAATCTTACCGCAATCCGCGGGCCGGTTGAGGCATACACTTCACGACGTTGGAAGGCATCAAAAATCGCTTCACGAGTATTTTCTTTTGCCCATACCGCTGCATAACCCGATGCAGCCGACTCAGTATTCTTTACTGTGATAATAGCGTCAGCCTTACCTTCTGTTGCCCAATCGGCTTGCATACGCTCAGGTGTTGGGCCAACCAAGGGCGACTTACCCCAAAAATTATTATGATCTGCCGTCGCTAAACCCGTATGTGAATCGGTACTGCCAATCACACCAAATTGATAAGGATTAACATTAAGCTTGGCATCAATTGCCAAACCACGTTTTAAACCTTCACGCACATAACTACCGGCAAGCATTTCCGGTGTATAGATATTGGCGTTAAAAATATTACTCTTATCCCAATTATCGTAATCGGCAAATTGATCATCCGGCGATAAAAATGGATGCGCTTCACTGTCACCTTTTATTTGCGTGACCTCAACCACTGGTTCCCAACGCTTACGGGTTTCAGCGTAGTCTTTAGTCATTGGACCGGTGGCGGTTTCCACATCAAACATTAAACCTGAACTGAGATTACTATTATGTGGAATTGCTAATATCTTACCGCCAGTAGTATCTTCATACTCTTGTAAACCCGCCCACAGTGCTTCTGGCTGGTAAGCTAAAGGATCGACCATTCCAGCAATCGTGCTAACCGGTACTGTCTGCCCTGCCTTATCGGCACCATCACGATACATCACCACACGGTGTAAGTTATCGCCCTTATCGGTAGAGCTCCACTCATAGCCAATCAAGGTAGTAAACTCTTTTGGCTTATTAAATTGTTCGGCAATAGCAATAGAGTTTTGCCAAGCTTTTTCCGCCGAACCCGGAACCGAGTTAGGGCCGTACAGCAAAGTCAACGAAGAGGTGCTTAATTCTATTTTGACAGTTTCAATTTGACTAACCCCTTCAGGAATTGCCGACAAACCGTTTTCAATAATATTAAATGCATTTTGCAAATTCGGTAATTTTCGTTGCGCTTCAGTAGGATTACGCAACTGCCACATCACTGCCATTGTCTCGGCATGATCAGATACTAATAAAAAATCCAGCGGCGTTTCTAATTGGGCGGGCTTACCTAAGTTTGACACCACGGTCTCACCTTGCGCAAAGCGATAGGCTTGCTCCGGCCCGTTCAGGCGATTACCAAACAACGCAGAGTCACCGGATAAATTGGTGTGTACATGCGTATCACCCCATAGCAATTGGTTTTGCTGTGCCTCTGCAGTTCCACCATAAGCCGACGAGGGTTCAGCAAAAGCACTTGATGAAATAAGACATGCCGCAGCAAGTAAAAGAAAGTTTCGAAAAGCCATAATAATATGTCCTGTTTTTCTTAATTTTATAATTTTTTTTTATAACTAAAATTACAAAGCTACAGCTGTCGACCCAAAGTGTGATCGCCTTCGATTGTAGTGCGATGAATTAAACGTTTAACTCCTGCGCGCGTACCCGTTGTGCAATGCATTGCACGCCAGTTATCCCACAGCACCATATCGCCGGGACGCCAGTCATGCCAATAGTGAAACTCCGGCTTACGGGTATGCGCTACTAGCTCGCGTAATAAATCATCGGCTTCATCAGTACTCATGCCCACTTTTTCAGGTTCGATTACACGATCCAAAAACTGCTCAACAATCTCCAAAACTTTATCCCCGGTTTCCGGGTGGGTAACAACCGCGGGATAGATCGAGTCAGCAAAATCAGGGAAACCTACATCGCTCGGCTTCTTGGGACTAAACGGTCCCGGCTTATAACCAGTGTTATCGGCAAAGCGCCATTTGATTCTTTGCATCTCAAAGGTATAGGCCACCTCGATATCAGCAATTTTTGCTTTTAGCTCAGGGCTAAGTGCTTGGTAGGCTTTGGCCAAATCACCGAAGCCGGTTAAACCATCTTCTTCGGCCACATGCACAGCCCGCAATAGCGCACCGCGATTAGGCTTGCCGGTGTAATGTAAATCCATATGCCAAATTAAACGATTAACAATCGCCTCGCCATCGTAATAAGCGGTATTGTATTTATCGCTTTCACCACCGTTTTCTAAAACAAATAACTCCGGATACTCATCGGAGGTTGTGGCTTTAAGTGGATGCATTTCCAAGGGCCCAAAAATGCGACTAAATTCAATTTGCTTTTCTGGCGTAATATCCTGATCGCGGAAAACCAATATTGCATGCTCTAACCATAATGCACGCAACTCGGCCTGCAACTCTGGCGACATCGGCTGATTAATATCAAAACCAAATACTTCGACACCAACATTATTTAATTGGCGAGTTTGTATTGTTTTATTTGCATTCATATTTACACCGGCTGTTTCTAAATAATCGTTTTTTCTAGTTAGAAAACCATTCCAATAACAAACTATATTTCGGCTTGAAAAGCAGCCACACCCAAATCCTCTAATGCCTGCGCCGAATAAGGCAAATAAGCCGAGGCAGATTTATTTAATACATATAAGTCATCGTCAAATAGTTCAGGATTATAAGCATCGCGAACCAACTCGACCTTGCGCAGCTTATAGGTCCCAGTTAAATCCATGGCTTTAACTACCCGTACAAATAGTGGCGTGGCATAGGACTGAAGATTATCCGCGGCAATACGATAAAACGCTTCGCCATCAAATATTTTCCCCTCTGCCATAACAACGGCCGCCATACCCGCGCGCCCTTCGGTATCGGGGACTTTAACGCCATAAATATTAATTAACTCGGCATCAGTATATTCTGCCAGTTGATGCGCAACTTCGGTGGTTGAAACATTTTCAGACTTCCAACGGAAAGTGTCGCCAATACGATCAACAAAATAAAAATACCCCTCGTCATCTTGTCTAAATAAATCACCGGTGCTAAACCAACAATCACCTTGTTCAAACACATTACGTAATAATTTCTTTTCGCTGGCCTCGGCATCGGTATAACCATCAAAGGGAGAAACTATCTGCCCTGACCCGGTATGTACCTGCCCCAACAACTCCCCAGCTTTGCCGACCTCAGCCAATTCGCAAAAGCCACTCGCATTACGAATATGCGTTTCGCTTTCGACATCAAAGGCTGCCATGCGCATAAATGTTTTTTCCCAATAGGGAATTCGCCCACAAGAACCGGGGCGATTATCCATATTAGTCATATTGCAATTAGACTCGGTAGAACCCCAGCCTTCACGAATCGCAATATGATCGCCAAAACGATCCGTAAACTGCGTCCAAATATCAGCCCCCATACCGGAGCCTAACAATATTCGTAAGCCATGATTTTTTTCTTCTTCGCAAACCGGTGTACGCAGCAGGTAACGACATATCTCGCCGACATAGATCGCAACCGTCACTTTATATTTAGCAATATCTTTCCAAAATGCGCTCGCACTAAACTTACGCTTTAATACGCAATGCCCGCCTACAGCAAATACCGCTGAAAACAAGGACATCAGACCCGCGCCATGGAAAATGGGAATCACACAGTAAAATATATCCCCAACTTGCATAGGCGACATTTGCAACCAACGTTGACCAGTGGACAACCATTTGGAATGGGTAATTAACGCTGCTTTAGGTAAGCCGGTTGTACCCGAGGTAAAAATATAACAGGCGGTATCGGTATTGTTTAAATCACCACGCACAGACTTATCAAAAGTTTTATCGGCTACTAATTCAAGCTCAGCATCAACCATAACAATATGGTTAGAAGGCTTATTTTCGCTAATCGACGCCAAAGCTTTATTCGCTTGTTTGTCAAAACTGTCCGACACAATAACCACCGGAAAAGCAAACAGTCTATCGTCACCTGATGCATAACGTGAATAACACTCAACCCCCACAAAAGCCAACTGACAGTTAACCGTTGTTACTGCATGTGAAACTGCCTTGGCTTTTGCCTCGGTATTAATTAGCGCAGCGACAGCACCGACTTTTAAAATACCTAGCCATGCGTAGAAAAACTCTACACGATTTTCCATCATCAACGCAACCGAATCGCCTTTGCCTACCCCATGATGGATAAGGATATTGGCATAGACATTTGCGCTAGCATTAATATCGGCATAACTAAAATAATGATCTTCAAAAATCAAAAATGTTTTGTCAGGCTGCTGCTCAACCAATTTCTCAAAAGCATCAGCAATAGTAATATCGCGCTGCATGGCCACGTCCATCGAAGCCTTATTAGTATTTTCAATAATGGTTTGATATTCGTCTCGGGTCATACCCATAATTACATCAATTCCTGCTTAGTCTGTTCTGCCTAAATTAGGCTATTTAGCCGAGTTGTTTAGCTCTATAGCTGAACGGTTCAAAGCCGATTATTATATGACTTTTCAGCGCATTTTTTTCCCCTTCCCCCGCCCTAGGCTTGGCAATCCGCATTACGTTTTAGCCATCTGCATGCTTTTGAATGCCAAAGCAAAGCAAGCGTCAATTTAATGATGGCAGCGGATATTGCGCTAACCGCCCAAGCAATTAAACTGTCGGGCTAATATCGTTAAGTTTCAATCAATAGGAAGGCATATATGTTGTTACAAGATAAAGTGATTATTATTTCAGGCATCGGACCCGGCATGGGCAAAGAACTGGCGATAGAAGCCGCCAAGCAAGGGGCAAAACTAGCCATTGCTGCCAGAACTGCATCCAAGCTGGACGATTCAGAAGCCGAGCTTCGCGAGCTGGGTTTAGACAACGCGATCATTAAAGTGCCAACCGATATTAGCGATAAGGCCCAATGTCAAAATTTGGTCGATAAAACCATCGCAGCTTTTGGTCGTATTGACTGTTTAATTAATAGCGCTTACAACCCCGGCCCTTTTGCCCCTATTGAAAGTGCTGACTTAAACGGCTGGCGCGAGGCGTTAGACGTTAACCTATTTGGCACCATACAACTGACTCAAGCCGTTATACCGCATATGAAAGCGGCTGGTGGCGGCGCTATCGTTATGATTAACACTATGGTGACGCGCAAACCCTTAGCCGGCCAAGGTGGCTATGCCACTTCAAAATCGGCACTTACCAGCGCCACTGCCCACTTAGCATTAGAGTTAGGTCAGTACAATATTCGCGTAAACTCAGCCTATATGGGCTGGATGATGGGCCCTCCGGTTGAAAGCGCATTAAAGATGATGGCCAAAGGTTACGGTAGCGATTATGAAACGGTAAAAGCCGATGTAGAAAAAACCATTGCGCTTGGCAAAATCCCGGATGATGCCGATTGCGCCAAAGCAGCTATTTTTCTAGCTTCAGACTATGCCTGCGCTATTACCGGCGCCGCTTTGGATGTAAATGGCGGAGAGTTTTTTCCTAGATAACGGTAGTGGTGATTTTTTATTTTTAGTAGTACTAACGGTAAACATCAACAGAAAGATTGTCGAGGTCGCCCGACAGCGACCTATTGACTACTTGCGGTTACTTGGTTTTTAAAGATCAAAACGCTAGGCACCGCCCGCCCCCCACACCCAATAACTTGAATCTCCTTCACAGACATAAATACCACCAGCTCCTCTATCGGGTATTCTACCTACAACAAAACCTGCGTATTTTACTAGCTGTAAACACCCGTCTCGTGAGAAAAAATATAACGATTATTAACTCTTGCCGGTAAAGCTTAAAAGTAGACTAAAATCACTTTCCATTTATTACTTTACGAAATAACATTTATGTCAGAATCAGACAACAAGCCAGGCAACGATATCCACAATCAGGAAGCGTTGATCGCTTACTACGCCTCCAGCGATATCGCTCCTGCCGCAACCCCCTACTGGGCAGCACGCAGAGCACTGGCTGAAAAAATCGAGCAACTGCAACTCCAGCTACAAACCTCAGAGACCACCATCGAAGAGCTCAACCGAATTGGCGAAGCAATTGAAGCACAAGCGCAAACCCTGTTAGACAACCCCAAGCGCTATGGCCGGACCGAATGGACCGCCGATGATAAATTTGGCAGCTGGGGTATGCTGCAATGCGAGGCCACGCCGATTATTGGCCCAAGTAATCCCATTAGCCCCGAATTCAGTATCTGGTTTGAAGCCGATGGCGATGAGATGAAAGCCTTTGCCCATGTCACATTTAACTGGTGTTACGAAGGTTCAGATAATATTTGTCATGGTGGTTGGGTTGCCGCTGTATTTGATGAGTTTTTGGGGACTTCACAAATTCTGTCGGGCAAAACCGGTATGACCGGTTATTTGACCACGCGCTATCATAGCCCCACTCCGCTAAACCAGCAGCTGCTAATGACGGCACGGGTTGAAAAGACCGAAGAGAAAAAGGTAACTATGGTTGGCGAGCTGCACGCAGGCGAGCGCCTTTGCGCCAGCTGTGAGGGACTGTTTATTATCCCAGCCAAAGATATTGGTGTTAGCGCAGCCTTTGGAGAAAACGAAACTCGGGTTGCCGATGCGGTCGATAAGCGAAAAAATAAACGAGCGAATTAACTTGCCGTCGGACTGAATCGGGTTACCGACAACATTGCAATAACCATAGTTAATAAACCGATCGCAACCATATAAATAATATCGTACGAACCGTATTCCTTACTGAGTAGTCCGGCAATTGGAATACCGGTTAATGAAAACGGCAAACCCATCAAACCATAAATACCGATAACCCGCCCCGCTATACCGCGACCAAAGCGCGAACCGGCCGAGGTAGGCTGCATAGGCATAAATGCACCAACGCTCAAGCCCACAGCAGCAGCAGCGCAAACAGAAATAATATAACCGGGATGACTTAGATAAACCAAAAACGCTACAATAATAAGACATTGAGAAGCGATTAAAACAATCTTCGGACCAATTTTATCAGCGATCGCGCCTGCGCTAATACTGCCAACAATGCTCGCCAATGCAATCGCCGATAATGCATAGGCCGCTTGCAATTTAGGCGTTCCGTTAGACTCCAAAAAAGGAACTATATAAGCACCATTAATTAAAGAGACCATGGTTATCACACCAAAAGCTAAAGCCATAAACCATAGATCCCTGCTAGCCAAAGCCGTTTTAAAACTGGCATCATTGGCTTCAGTATCAGCGCCATTTTCGGCCGCCGCATTGGCCGGATCACCGTCGGGGTGTTGGTTGATATCTTCCGGCGTTCTTACCACACCCAAGGCAATCACAATAAACGCAATCGCACCTAAAATATAAGATAGAGTTTGCAAGGCGTAACGCCAGTCGTTTTCCACTGTGCCATGTGCCATTAGCCACGCAGTTGCCGGTGGAATCCATAAACCACCAATCGAC
>CAJQQO010000117.1 GCA_905480475.1 uncultured Pseudomonadales bacterium
TAAAGGCTTTTGCCCAAGCCAGCCAGCAGCGATCGTTGCGGCTGATTATTTTAGGCGAGGGCGGTGATCGCGATGCTTTGCAAGCGCTGATTAGTCAATTGGGTATCGAGTCGAATGTTGCATTACCGGGTTTTGATGCCAATCCATACCGCTGGTTAGCAAGAGCGAGTGTCTTTGTTTTATCATCGCGCTGGGAAGGTTCGCCGAATGCTTTAACCGAAGCCTTAGCACTAGGTACTCCATCTCTGTCAACGCGGTGCCCGAGTGGTCCCAACGAAACTTTAGCCGAAGGCCGTTATGGTCCCTTGCTTGAGATGGGTGACGTTGATGCAATTGCCAATGCCATTTTAGCCACCTTAGACAATCCCTTGCCCGCAGAGACATTAAAACAGGCCGTTGCTGATTATAAAGATGATATTAGTGCGGCTCACTATTTGCGGATATTGGAAATTGATAGCGCTGAAAAAAATCATCGCCAAAGTTCCGCTGAGGCAAGTCAATAATGTGTGGTATCGCAGGTGTGGTTAGTCTTAATGGTGCACCATCTGAGCAGGACTTAAACGCTGCAGCCAATGCCTTGTTGCATCGTGGCCCTGATGGCAGTGCGCATAGCATTTATAACAATGTTGCTTTGGTTCATACCCGCTTAGCGATTATTGATCTGCAAGGTGGTGATCAGCCGCTTCATCATGCAAGCAAGCCATTGCATTTGGTTGCTAATGGTGAGATTTATAATTACCCCGAGCTCACACAACACTATTTACAAGCCGGTCAGACATTTACCACCGCTTCGGATTGCGAATTAATTTTACATGCCTATGCCGATAAAGGCCTTGACGGTATTAAAAGCTTACACGGCATGTTTGCTTTTGCATTGCAGGATGAGCAGCAGCAAAAATTAGTCTTGGCGCGTGATCGCCTTGGTATTAAACCTTTATATTATGCGGCGTTAACCGATCGCGTAGTTTTTAGTTCAGAAATAAAAGGTTTACTGGCGTTGATGCCAAACAAGCCGGAAGTACGAACCGAAGCGCTGGCCGATTATTTGCAAAATCAATTTAATAGTGGTCGCGAGACTATATTCGAAGGGGTTTTTAGAGTTTTACCGGGCGAGTGTTTAAGGGTTGATACGCAAAGCTTGGCAATTTCCCATCATCAATATTGGTCGCCTTTTGATATTGCACCGGTAAGTATTGATGCCGATTCGGCAATGCAATCCTTCGAACAATTATTTGAACAGGTTATGACTGAGCATATGCGCTCGGATGTCCCCTATGGTTTATTTTTATCTGGCGGTATTGATTCCAGTTTAATTCTTGCGGCCTTAGATCGCTGGCAATCCGATCCTATTCGTACTTATAGCATCGGTTATTCTGGCGTAGCGATGCAGGATGAAGTGAGTCAGGCCGAGGACTTGGCCAAGCATTTTAATACCGAGCATGTTTCATTGCGGGTGACGCGCGATGATTTATTTAATCGTATTGTTCATAGTATTTGGAGTACCGATGACTTAATGCGTGATATGGCATCGCTACCTACGTCATTGTTAAGTGAGCGAGCGGCGCAAGATATTAAAGTAGTTTTTTCTGGCGAAGGGGGTGACGAAGCCTTTGGTGGTTATCGACGTTATGCCGCCAGCTTGGAAAATTGGCTTAAAGGAGTTGTAAAAGGTACCGGTGGATTCAGAACGCGAGGTCAATGGCAAGCGGGTTTACCTTCGCAATTATTAAATTCAGAATTATCAGCCGTTGATACTCGACGGCAATTTAAAAGCCTTTGGCAGCAAGCGCCCAAGCAGTGGAGCAATATGCAGCGTCGTCAAGCGATTGATTTAATGACAGCACTGCCCGATAACCTTTTTGTCAAAGGTGATCGTACGATGATGAGTTTTGGTTTGGAAGGGCGAGTGCCGTTCTCTGATCATCGCATGGTTGAGTTTGGTTTGGCATTGCCGGATAAATTAAAAATGCATGGCACCACAGGCAAGCAATTATTGCGTCAGTGGGGGCAATCGGTTTTACCCGCAGAAATACTGGCGCGACCTAAGCGGGGTTTTCATGTGCCGGTAAATGAATGGTTATCGGGTCAGTTTTTGGATCAGCTTGAACAAAAGATTGTCGCTAATAGAGTTATTCAGCGGTGGTTTAAGCGTGATCGTATTGCTGAGCTATTTAGCGCCCAGCGGGCTGGTAAAAACTATGCGCGGCATATCTGGTGTTTAATGCAAATTGCTATTTGGTACCAGCTTTTTGTTGAGCGCAGTGGTGTTAAACCTGCGGTAGAAGAAAACCCTCTGGATTGGTTGTAAGGCCGGATTACTTGTAGAATACGCCCATGTTGCTATCACACCGCTATCAATTTCTGTATGTGCATATCGCCAAAACCGGCGGTACCAGCGTGCGTGCAGCTCTAAACAAGTTGCGTTGGCGTGATCCTTTATACTATCTGACCTTTCCTGCGCATAAGATTAGCGCCATGACAGGACACAAGTTAGGGCTTAAATTTCCGCGTCATTCGCATATTATTGCTGCCAAAGAAATGTTGCCGGCCGAATACTTTGATTCATTATTTAAATTTGCCTTTGTAAGAAACCCTTGGGATTTGCAGGTCAGTTCTTTTCATCATATTCAGCGCGAGCGGCCCGAAGTAATGAATGGCATTACTGATTTTAACGAGTTTATGCGCTGGAAGTTTAATCCCGAGCGACCGTATCAATATCATATTGAAACCTCGCTATCGCTACAGTCGGATTATTTAGTCGATTTACACGGTAATAACTTACTTAGTTTTACCGGTAAGTATGAAAACCTGCAGAGCGATTTTGATAGTATTTGTAAGCAACTCAATATTAACAGCCAAGTGTTGCCAACCCGGCGTGTTGCCAGTGATCGTAAATCAGATTACCGGCAGTACTATCAAGACGATACCGCAGAATTAGTTGCGCAGCATTTTGCTCGTGACTGCAGTATGTTTGATTATCATTTTTAATTTATTCCAAAGAGCGCAAAGCATGACTGATACACAATCACTTTATAACGCCACCGCAAGTCGTTGGGAACGCAAAGAAGCCAACTCGCTTTCTGACTATACCGCCAGACCTCGAGTTTTTGAAATGTGTGGTGATGTTAACGGCAGTCGGGTAATTGATCTCGGTGCGGGTGAAGGCTATTGCGCGAGAGAAATAGCCCAGCGCGGCGCAGCACATATTACGGGTATAGAGCTGTCAGAAGAAATGGTTGCACTTGCCAAGGCGCAGCAGGCCGACGACCATAGCGTTATCGAATATCATGTCGGTGATGTGACTCATTTAAATCAAGCCGCTGAGAGTTTTGATTTAGCACTAGGTGTGTTTGTTTATAACTACTTAACCATTGAGCAAACTGAAACCAGTTTTGCTCAGGTCTATCAGTTAATGAAGCCGGGCGGTCATTTTGTTTTTTCAGTACCGCATCCGTCTTTTCCGTTTATTAAAAAAGAACTCACACCGCCGTTTTATTTTGATACTCAGGACGGTGGCTATTTTACTAGCCGCAACCGTTTGTGTGGTGGTGAGATCTGGTGTCGTGATGGAACTACTTTAAATGTGCAAATGATTCCCAAGAGTTTGGAGGATTACTTTTCTGCTTTAGCTAAAGCCGGTTTTAATCGATTGCCGGAGCTGGTTGAGTTGACGGTTGATGATAAGATGATTGCATTGGACCCGGATTTTTTTGGTCCATTAAATGATTTACCTTTGCACTTGGCTTTTAAAATTCAAAAATAATTAGGCTCTCTATTGAATAAAACACCTCCCGTCATTGTTGTTCGTGGCAGTGATATTTGTTTTCTTGGGATTTTACGTTCGTGTCGGGCGGCAAATATCCCGGTTATTGCTATTACCTTTACGTGGCCGGGTGCGCCAGTTTGGCATTCCGAACTGTCAGAGTGTTTGGGTGAGCGCTACGAAATTGCCAATCCATTTACTGATGCCGATTTGGCTGCGTCTCAGTTGGCGGATATTTTTGCTGCGCTATTTAATCAATGGCAACAGCGTTTAATGGTTTTGCCTTCTAGCGATACTAACTATATGTTTTTGTTAGATCACTATGAGCGCTTTGCCAATAGCATTTGTTTAATGGGTGATAGAGCATTTGATCAGCCACGTTATGATGTTATTCATAAGGCTTCATGTGCCGAGTTGTTATTGCAGCGTGCACCAGAATTTGTACCCATAACTTTACGTTGTTCTAGCGTGACGGATATTGATTCCGCTGTTGATAATATGCTCTACCCCGCTGTTTATAAGCCGGCTGTTAAAGATTATGGTCAAACCTTTTATACCAAGCACAATGGTAATAAAGCTATAGAAGTGGCCGGGCCGGACGAGCTGCGCGCAGCTTTACTTAAAGAGATCGAAGATGGTTTTGATCTGGTAGTGCAAGAAAAAATATTTTTTGATTCGGTTTATGATGAGATTCCTTTTTATCTTTACGCCGACGCCAAGGGTGAAATACGTATGGCGGCCAATGGTATTAAGGAGTTAATCGATCCTTTTCCATTTGGAACCGCAATTATCCTGCGTATGGCTTGGTTTCCCGAATTGTTAGAAGCCGCCAAGCAAGTAGTTGAGGCTTTGCAGTATCGCGGTATTTTAATGATTGAGTTTGTTAAAGATAAAAAAGACGGGCGCTGGAAGGTCATTGAAGTTAATCCGCGCCACTGGTTATTTAACGGTTTTTATCAGCGGCAGGGTTTAAATTTTACCGAGTGTCTTTATAAGGATATGTATGGCGATGCATCTAAGGATACGGGGTCTAACATGATGACTCCGGCGACTGCGATTCAAGCTAAGCTTAAGGATAGTGTGCACTTTGATTTACAAGCTGTTGCGAGTAACTGGTTTGATGATCCTCAGCATCATAGCTTGACGGAATTTATTAAACGCATAGATGAATTTGACGGCAATATTTCATCGGCCTTTTATGATTTGGCTGATCCCGCTCCCGGTAGGCAGCGGCTTGAAACCATGGCTGAGAAATTTGGCTGGGATAATAAGGACTTGAAAAAATTAATCGATTTACTGGTTTAACTATTACCGTAAACGCCAACTAGGATCACACCGCTGACAATCAGTGTATTACCTAGCAGTTTTATATAAGAAAAACTTTCGCCGAGAAATAACACCGAGGCGATAAAGATAAGCGGGTAAGACATTGCAGCAAAGGGAAACGCAAAAGACAGTGGTAGTCGTGATACCGCTGCATACCACATGATCGCGCTAATCACTAAGCCCGCCGCGGCAATCCAAGCCTTTAAATCTTTAGCCATACCCAGCATGTAGGGGAAAAAGTCCATTGAGGAAACAGGTATTGCGCCGTGAAAATTTAGACGATTTTTAAGTAATAGCTGTGCAAATACCAAAACCAATACGGCGGCTACGATAAGCATCATACCTAATTGTTTATGTTCCAAAATATAAACCCTTTAATTATGCTTGTGATTGTTCTTTGGGTAAATAGTCACGCAAGCTGTAACTTGGCGAATAAGTGGTTTGTTGTATTAAGCGCATAATATACAGGCCTACTACGCTTATTGACGCCATTATAATTCCGGAAAAAAACGTGACAAAAATAATAATACTGGCAAAACCAGAAACGCCAATACTGCCGGATAAGTATAAAATTAAATAATACATGGCTAGCAGTACCGCGCCGGTTGCTAAGGTTAAGCCGCCAAAGCCAATAATTTTTAGCGGTAGAACAGAGTTTAAAGCTAGGCCATCAAGCAAGGTGGTTGCAGACTTGCGCAAACTCATTCCCGACTGGCCATATTGCCGCTCATGGTATTCTACAGGTACATTTTTAATGCGATTGGTGGCGGCCAATAGCATAAAGCCGGCATGCGGGTTAGCCAGATTACGCTGTATCACCTCATCAACAATACGCCGATGGATTACCCTAAAGCTAGTGATACGTAAATCCTTGGGTAGCGAATAGGCGTTGCGTAAAATTGATTGATAGACTTTGGCACCAAGGGTTTTATGTAAATGCGCGCGCGTTGCGTCGTAAGAACCCATAACGATATCGATATCTTGCGCGTTATCCCGCGCGGTTGATATCAGTTTGGGTAATTCTTCTGGCGGATGCTGTAGGTCGTCATCCATGGTGATAACCCATTCGCCCTGACAAAACTCAAACGCGCGTTTAAGCGCTACACTATGCCCTTGGTTTTTTACCAAACGGATGGCGCAGATATCGCCCTGCTGATGTTCATGTTGAATTAGCTGCCAGCTGTTGTCAGAGCTTGCGTCATCAACTAATACAATTTCATAACTGTGTTGAAGTTTTGCAAACTGTTCCCGAATACCCTTAATAACCAAGGGCAAGGATTGCTCGGAATTAAACACAGGAATCAGTATAGAAAAGTCAACTGATGCTTTTTGGCTGGCAATATAATTATGCATAATTAATCAATAACAAAATAGGCAGGCCAGGTCGGATTGACATGAGGGTGGCGTACTAGACGAAGATTGTTTAAGCCAAATACTTCTTTTAAAGCAATGGTTTCGCCGGGCATGATATCCAGATTAACTTCGTCAATAATAATAATGCTGCCTTTTGGCATATGATCGCGCAATAATTCCAGACAGGCTTTGGTTGGCCTATATAGGTTCATATCCAAATGTGCCAAAGAGATAATAGTGTGCGGGTTTTCTGCTAAATAATTAGCCAGTGTTTTTTCAGCATCGCCTTTAATAAGCTGATATTTTTTGACGTGTGGCAGCGGACTAAGCTGCTCGCGGGCAGTTAATATTGCTTCTAGCTCGTCTTCGTAGGCTGGCGCGGTAGCAAGGTTACCCTCTTGCATCACTTGATGCTTGCCATCCATTTCATCAACACCGGCATAGCCCTCAAAGGTATCAAAACCAATGATTTTGCGGCTGTGGTTAAAGGGTTCAAAGGTGGTGCGGAGGCTTTCAAATAGTGCTAGCTCTCGCCCCCAGCGAACACCAAACTGCATAATGACGCCAGGCACGGTTAGCAGTTGTTGGTAAATCTCATAAAAATACAGTATCCGCCTTAACTGTTGCGGCGGAATAAATAGATGCAGATTTTCTAGTATTTCGGACTGTGGAATAGCAGTGTTATTGAGCGCCTCTTTTATGTAGGCTTCGGCATCGTTATAGCCGGTGGTTTTGGTATTAAATCTTTTGTTATCTTCTGCCATAGGAGCTATCTTCTGCCATTAAATTGGGTTGCGTTAATAAACGCTTTTTTCAGTGCTTACATAATCTTGCAGCTGGCCTTTGCGTTCGAACTTTCGATACACGGTTACAAATGCCGCCAGCCTGCCTTGGCAGTTTCTGGGGTCAAAGGTTTTATGCAAATCAATATCGGCAACACCATGAACTGTGGCGCCAGAATAAATGACGATATCACCTAGTTCGGCATCGGCTTCGTAGTAGTAGCGTTCACCTTGAATGTCAAAGAAGCCGCCGCCGGTTTCAAAATCACAATCATCCGCCGTGCCTTTTTTGCTCATAACAACCACCGGTTGAAAATACCGGCTTATGCCTTCGGCTTTTTGTACCACTGGAACTACATCGTCGACATGAGAAACTAAAAATCCACCGCCTGCCGGGTAATGGTGAATGCGAGCTGCAGTCCAAAAACCGTCATTAACTTCATCTATGCAATAGTCTAGGTCCCAACCGTAAATGGCGTTTCTAGTCTGTGCTGCAGCGCGAAATATTTTATGCATGCCGTATTTATCTTCGGCCCATAAGGGGTTGTATATTGTGCGCAT
This sequence comes from uncultured Pseudomonadales bacterium, assembly GCA_905480475.1. GTDB lineage: Bacteria > Pseudomonadota > Gammaproteobacteria > Pseudomonadales > UBA7434 > UBA7434. Next base: position 7,786 of record CAJQQO010000117.1, read on the forward strand.
ACATCTTGGTCGATAAACGCCTGAATGTTCAGCACCACCAATCGATAGCTTTTGGTAGTTACCCATAATATCTTCCGGGGATTCGCCGGTCGCAGGGTTATCATTGTCTTGCGAGTAAAGGCTTTTGATTTTTTGCTTAGCTTGTTTAACATCCTCAGGCTTAATAATGCCTTTGATGATAGCGAAGCTATGAGTATTTAATATCTCGGCTAACTGGGCGGTAGATATATCCTCAGCGCTCTCCAAGTGGAGAGTAGCCTCTTTCAAAATCGAAGCGATATCAACGCCGTTGCTGGCGGTAGAGCGGTTAGTTGGGTGAAAGTTGGTGGGGTCGGACATAATAGAGTTAACAATCGCTGTATTTAATTGTGGCTAGCCAGTGCGTATGCTCGTGATAGTTGCGTATCCCAAAAAGCCTGACGCAGGTTTAGCGATGAAAATACCCCAAAGCGGATGGCTTCACGATGACTGATGTCTTGAGCGATATCTGCGATAATAGCTTCGAAGGCCTCTCCGTGACCGTCATCACATTCTACATGCAGCTTGAAAAACAATAATGCGTCTTCTCCGAGCTGGGTATGTTGTTCAATGGCACGAATAATATAAGGGTAGATTGACGAAATAATACCTTCGGTGGCTAAGCCAATTGCCGCAACACCTACACCCTTAATATTGGATGAGCACTTTTGTAAAAACAGGTCACGCCAAAGTAATACGGTTGTGCAGGGAGGATTTGCTGCGCTGTACTCAGCGCTAACACCTACGGCTTGTTTAAACAGATTATAAATTTCTACATGGGGTAGCTCTTCTTTTATAAGGCTGCCGGGAATGCCTTGCTCCTCTTCCATGTTATGCATCAAGATTTCAACATGTTTAGGGTTGTCCAGAGTTGAGATAGCACCGTCCAGATACTTGGTAAACCATTGGCTATAAAATGAATATTGATGTGCGTAATCTTGTAATACACTTTGCGTATCTTTAAATGTGCCGTTGGCAAGATTGACTAAAAAAGGATGCTTAAGCGCTGGGTGTGAGGCAATCTCTATTTTTAGCGCTTCAATGAAATCAAGTGCGTCTCCAGAGGTGAGATAGTCCAAGCTGGAAAGTACCGGTTGGTCGATTTGTGATCTTTCCAGTTGGGAAGAAATGCTCATGCAAGGATTCTCGGACAGTGTGTATAATATAGCCGCAGGTTAGCAATTCCAGTGTATAGAGGCAAGGTATTAAGTCCGCACAATGAATTGCATTTCTATGCAGATGGACCCTAATACCACACATTATTAAATTTACTATTTCTGTTTGCAGTGATATGAATCACAGCAATTAATTATCTGTTCACTATCAAACAGCTTTTTAAACGATGACCTGATTTTATGAGTCTTGAAGTTCGCTTAAATGATTTTCTAGCCCAGTTGCCTGCAGAGGATATTGCAGAAGATATTATTAAGCGACTCGACTCCGATGCTAACATTGACACTATGGTGCAATGGTTGTCAGTTTATATTAATGAGGCAAGAGCCACCTTGCGCTTGGTTGAGCCGTATTTACAAAAGGAGAGCCGTATACTTGAGGTGGGGTCGGGCTTGTGTATCTTAAGCTTGTTCCTTAAGTCCGAAGGCTACCAGATTACTGCCGAAGAGCCCGCACTCGCGGGTTTTGATCATTTTAACCTCGCTAAAGAGGCGCTTCTGCTGCACCACCAAGCGCTTGAGCTAACGGTTATTGACCGAACAGCAAGCCAATTAAGCCCTCAACAAGATGGCTGTTTTGAGCTAATTTTTAGTAATAATGTTTTGGAGCATGTCGCCGATATCGAAGACAGTTTTCAGGTGCTATGCGGCATGATGGCTGAAAATGCTAAAATGGTTCACCTTTGTCCGAATTACGTTTTTCCCTATGAG
>CAJQQO010000118.1 GCA_905480475.1 uncultured Pseudomonadales bacterium
TTCTTTAGGATCCAATGGGCCCTCATTGCGCTCCATCACTTTACGTAAGACTTGTGCTTCGCGCTCGGGTCGATAAAAAACAGGTCGTTGATCTGCGCCCGCCCCCGAGAGTTCAAGCTCTTTAAGCTTAACTTCAGCCACTCTTTTGGCACAGCTAGCCCGCTCATTCAGCAAACGTTGGATCTGCTGATCGATAGCATCGATCTCGTTCCTTAAACCCTGTAAATCGTCTGTACTCATGATTAACAATACGCTTTAAATTGGTTATGGCTTATTTCTTACTACTTACAATAGCTATTTAATCAAAACCGCTTAAACAGCCAAGCAACTACTTAAACCTGATCTTTTGCGAAGCCTTGCATAAAATCAATTAAGGCATCAACCGCTGCTTCTGGCACCGCATTATAAATTGACGCGCGCATACCGCCTACCGAACGATGGCCTTTTAGGTTTAATAAACCCGCTTCTTCAGCTTGCGCTAAAAATGCTTTATCCAAAGCGCTATCGGCCAAGGTAAATGGGACATTCATTAGTGAACGGCTTTGGATTTCAACCGGGTTGGCGTAAAAATCATGGCCGTCGATAAAACCATAAAGCTTTTCAGCTTTCCGTCGATTGGTCGCTTCCATGGCGGTTAAACCGCCAAACTCTTTGATCCATTGAAAAACCAAACCCGCCATATACCATCCATACGCTGGCGGCGTATTGGACATGGAGCCAGCATCGGCATGGACTTTATAATCCAGCATCGATGGCGTAGAAGCATGAGCATTGCCCAATAAATCTTTGCGCACAATCACTAGCGTTAGACCCGAGGGACCAATATTCTTTTGCGCACCAGCGTAGATTACACCAAACTTATCGACTTCAATCGGGCGCGATAAAATCGTTGAGGACATATCAGCAACGACTGGCATATCAACTTCTGGCGTCCAGAAAAACTCTACCCCACCAATAGTTTCGTTAGGTGTGTAATGCAAATAAGCGGCGTCATTCACAATATCCCAGCTATCAAAGGCAGGAATATTGGTAAAGTTATCGGCTTCGCTGCTGGCAACGACTTGCACATCGCAGTATCGCTTAGCTTCTTTAATCGCCTTTTTTGACCACTGACCGGTATTAACGTAGTTGGCTTTGTTATTACCGTTTAGCAAATTAAGCGGCACAGCAGAAAACTGTTGAGTCGCGCCACCTTGCAAAAACAATACTGCGTAATCGTCAGAAATATTCATCAGCTCACGCAAATCAGCTTCAGCTGTTTCGGCAATGGCAACAAATTCTGCACTGCGATGGCTCATCTCCATCACAGACAAACCTCTGTCCTGCCAGTTTAATAATTCACTTTGCGCTTTTTTCAATACGGCTTCGGGTAATGCTGCGGGTCCTGCGCAAAAATTATAAAGGCGATTCATTAACTACTTCTCTCTTTGTTGTATAAACGTTATAAAAACGCTGATTAAATGTTGTATCAATATTGGATCGAATTGGGCATCTAATTGAGATTGATAACTTAAGGATAAATATTTGGGCTTATAAACACTTTTCTCGACTTCTAGAGGATCAAGGTTTTACAGCAACAGCAACAACTAAAACTACAATCACAACGATATGCCAGACTGAATTGAGCCACTCGGGATTAAAACAATCCTAAGCGGCTTTATCCATAACTAAGCCAGTGAGCCGCCAATCACTTCTAACGCTTTAACTAAACGTCATCCGCCGGATCAGCATCGTTAGTGCTCGAATCGTCAGCGGCAGAACCATCAGTACTGCCTTCATCTGCAGAGCTACTACTAACAGCCGCATCAGCAGACTCAACAGCTACAACTTCGCTATCTAAGACCTCGTCGTCTTCAACAGGCTCTTCAATACGCGCGACATTCACTAATAATTCGCCTTCTTTAAGACGAATTGCACGAACACCCTGTGTATTACGGCCTAGCTCTGATACCTCATCGGTACGACAGCGAACCAAGGTTCCTTGATCGCTGATTAACATCATCTGATCGCCAGAGACGACCTGAATTGCACCCACTAACTTGCCGTTACGTGCGGAGGTTTGCATACCAATCACACCACGAATACCGCGGCCTTTAACCGGAAATTCGGAAATCGCGGTACGCTTACCGTAGCCATTTTCACTCACTGTTAGCACACGGCCTTCAGGTTTTGGAATCATCAATGAAATCAGTCGCTGACCTTCATCCAAACGAATACCGCGAACACCTCTAGCCGTTCGGCCCATGGCACGCACTTCTGATTCAGCAAAACGAACAGCCTTACCTTCGCTGCTAACCAGCACAACATCAGAATTACCATCGGTAATTGCGGTACCCACTAATACATCACCTTCATCAAGCTCTAGCGCACGCAAACCGACACTACGTTGACGGGCAAAATCCGTTAGCGCCGTTTTCTTAACCGTGCCGCTAGCGGTGGCCATAAAAATAAAGTGACCCTCAGTGTACTCAGCGACTGGCAATATAGAAGTAATTCGCTCGCCTTCATCTAAAGGCAATAAATTCACTACCGGACGCCCGCGTGAGTTACGACCAGCAACCGGAATTTGGAATACCTTCATCCAATAAACTTTACCCACGTTGGAAAACATTAAAATCGTATTGTGGGTATTGGCAATCAGTAGATGCTCAACAAAATCTTCATCTTTAACCGAAGTCGCCGATTTCCCCATACCACCACGACGTTGCGCTTGATAATCATCTAAGGGTTGCGACTTGGCGTAACCGCCGTGCGAAATGGTAACCACACGATCTTCTTCAGAAATAAGATCTTCAACGGTAAGGTCACGCTTACTAGCAGTTATTTCGGTACGTCTATCATCACCAAAATCTTGCACTAATTCAGCTAATTCTTCGCGGATAACGGCTAACAAAACATCCGGATTAGCAAGAATATTCAGATACTCTGAAATTTGCTCTAATCGCTCACGATATTCTTGCAATAGCTTTTCGTGTTCCATGCCGGTTAAGCGGTGCAGGCGTAAATCCAAAATGGCCTGCGCCTGTACTGGCGACAAATAATATTGACCGTCACGCAAACCAAGATGCTCGGGCAGATCATCTGGACGGGAAGCGCCAGAGCCAGCTCGCTCTAACATATCCATTACGCTGCCCGGCAACCAAGCTTGATTGATTAATTTTTCTTTTGCCTCAGCAGGTGTGGGTGACGCTTTAATTAACGCAATAATCGGATCGATATTAGAAAGTGCAATCGCCCAACCTTCTAAAATATGGCCACGTTCACGG
>CAJQQO010000119.1 GCA_905480475.1 uncultured Pseudomonadales bacterium
TACCGAATTTATGCGTGTGACGCTGGGGGCGCAACAACGCTTTGAGCAAGCCGAGTGGCATGATGTTCACGCCGCAATGCGACTGCGTTTAACCGTCTATAAACAAAAAGTCGGTGATGTTGAAGATCTATGCCGTGAGGCGGCGGGTGATTTATTGTCTGACCGCGAAAGCTGGCGTCAAGTTAAATTACATTATGCATCGATGATTATGGATCATCCCAATGGCTTGATTGCTGAATCATTTTTTAACTCGGTATTTAGTCGCGTATTTGGTCATATCGCCATTCGTCACTCCAGCGTATTTGCCGGCGTAAAAGCGCTGGATGCCAAGGCGATCGGTGCAGATGATATTTTGGTTGATTTTGAATATGGCGAAGACCTGCAAAGTGTGATTCAGCAAATGCTTAACCACTATAACTTTGCTGCGCCCTATGAAAATATTGAGCGTGATGTATTACGTATTGCGCAGCGGGTGAATGATTTCTTTTGTAATGTACGGCCGATCGAAGGTATGATTTCAATTAAAATGATTGAGTCAATATTCTTTAGAAATAAAGGCGCGTATTTAATTGGTTATATCGATTTACCCGACGAGATTATTCCGGTTGCGATTCCATTAATGCATAACGATAACGGTGATCTATACGTTGATGCGGTCATTATGGGCACCGATGAAATCAGTATGATTTTTAGTTTTACTCGTTCGTATTTTATGGTTGATGCACCTGTGCCAGCACGTTATGTTGCCGTACTTAAGCGCATGATGCCCAATAAAGAAATTTTTGAATTATTTACCGCTATTGGTTTTGCAAAGCACGGCAAAACCGCATTTTTTCAGCACGCCGTGTCATTTACCAAAGATATTCCGCAAGACCAAAAGTATGATGCTGCGCCCGGTATCAAAGGTATGGTTATGCTGGTATTTACCCTGCCTGACTTTGATTATGTTTATAAAGTCATTAAAGATCGCTTTACACCGCCCAAGGATATGACCCGCAAGCAAGTTGAGCAGAAATATGCCTTGGTAAAAAGCTCTGATAGAGCAGGCCGTATGGCAGATATTTATGAGTTTAAGCATTTAGCCTTTGATAAGCGCCGTTTTTCCGAAGAATTGTTAGCCGAGTTATATAAAGAAGCGCCTTCGTTAATTAAGATTTCCGGTAATGCTTTAATACTTAAACATGTCTACGTCGAGCGAAAAATGATTCCGCTTAATTTATATTTACCCAAAGCCGATGATGAAGGAACCTATAGCGCGATTGATGAGTACGGTAATGCCATCAAACAATTAGCAGCGGCGAATATTTTTCCTGGCGATATGTTATTAAAGAACTTTGGTGTAACCCGACATGGCCGGGTAGTATTTTATGATTACGATGAAATATGCCCGCTAACCGAATGCAACTTCCGCAAGATTCCTGAAGCGCGTAATGATGAAGAAGAGATGGCGCAAGGGGCTTGGTTTGACGTTAAAGATAATGACGTATTTCCTGAGGAGTTCCGTTTGTTTTTTACCGGTAACCCTAAGGCCAAGCGGGTGTTTAACCAACTACATGCTGATATTTATGACTATAAATTTTGGCAGGGTTTGCAGAATAAAATCAACGATGGTTATGTCTCTGATGTATTTCCGTATCGAAGACAAAAACGTTTTGATCGACCAGTTTAACTACTGAATCTGAGTTATCGGATTTTTGTAGCGGCTTTGATTAGTCGCGACGCAAACGGTCAGATGGCGCAATAGGCGTAGTGAAATTAAATATCACAATATAGGTCGAGATTAAAAAGGTCAGTATGGCGGTGGCTTGAATTAAATGTGAAGCTTCTTTGCCAATCAACATAGTGCCAGCGGCAACGTAGGCAATTAATAATGAAAACTCACTGTTTTGTCCGAGCCGAAAACCTACGCTCCAGGCCAAATCTCTATGCTCTTTCATACCTTGTAATAAAAAGCGAAATACCAAGGGTTTTAGCCCGGTCATAATTACCGCAAGTAACAGCGCCGGAAGAGCAATATCGACCAGCAAAGTTAAATCAAAGCGCGCACCTAGTGCAAAGAAAAACAAAATTAGAAAAAAATCTCGTAAGGGTTTTAGATTAATTGCAATGTATTGCGATATAGGGCTTGTGGCTAACATAATGCCAGCGATAAATGCGCCGATTTCCGTGGATAGTCCAACGACATTGGCGGCCTCCGCCAATCCTAAACACCAGCCAATGGCTAATAAGAATATATATTCGTGAAAGCGATCGAAGCGCGTGATTAATGGTAGCAGGCAGTATTTAACCATCAAAAATGCGGCAATACATAACAAGGGTAAGCTCACTAAAGCCATGCCGATTTCGCCAATATTAAATTGCCCTGAGTTACTGCTAAACAAAACAATAAGCACAAAGATGGCGACTAAATCCTGAATTAATAATAAACCAATAATCAATTCGCCCGCATGCTTATGGTGCAAAACGGTGGTGGGTAATAATTTGATACTAATAATAGTGCTGGAGAACATCATCGCTGCACCAATAACTGCGCATTCAGCCAAGGTAAAGCCAAATAAATAGGCAATGCCAAAACCTACGCCAGCAAAGATGCCACTGCTGGCCAGTGCGACTAATGTGGCTTTTTTAACAACCGCCATTAAAGCTTGCGGCTGCATATCCAAACCGAGTAAAAACAGCAAAAAGATAATACCGATATGGCCGCTTTCTTCGAG
>CAJQQO010000120.1 GCA_905480475.1 uncultured Pseudomonadales bacterium
TTAGGGTCCAAGCCGTTGAGGACTTTCCAACCCTTGTCGATAGAATGACTCCCTTCCCCACTGATTTTTTAAATGGTTTTTCGGGTGGCAGCTATGACTATCTCGCCCCTCAAAATGGTGACTTTTGGTCTAACCCAGAAATTGCCATTGATGTTTATGGCATCGATGTCGCAACAGACCTAGTACCGGAACTTGGTTACCAATACAACGTTGAAGAAGAAACTCAAGCCGCCTATATTCAAGCAAATTTTGCCGGTGAACTTTTATATATCCCTTACTCAGGCAATATCGGTTTTAGAAGAATATTTACCGACGTCATCTCCTCTGGCTGGTTACAACCGCCAGGAGGCATTGCTGCAACCGAACTGGCAATGACTAATGAATACGGCGACACCTTAGGCAGCGCTAACATAGGCTTTGCAGTATTTGATGATTTATTGGTTCGCTTCTCTATAGCGGATGTTATGTCTCGTCCTAGAATTTCAGACCTTAGCGCAGCCACTAAAATTAATACTGGCGACGCAACAGGCCGATCAGGCAATGTTTTGTTAGAACCTTTTCGCGCCAGACAGTATGACATTTCGGTTGAATGGTATGCCACCGACACCGACTACATAAGCGGCGCTGTTTTCTATAAAGATATCGAATCATTTATCATCAGATCAACACAGAGCCGAGTTATCTATCGCCCCGATCTTGATCAAGATGTGATTTACGATATATCACTACCTAGCAATGGCGAAGGCGGCAAAGTAAAAGGTTTTGAAATAGGCTTCACCAAAACCTTCGGCTTCTTAGGTGAAAAGTTTAGCGGCTTAGGATTAAGCGGCTCTTATACTTATGCTGATAGCGAAACATCTAATCAAAATATCGTAACTGGCGAGCCCTTACCGCTAGAAGACCTATCCAAAAAGAGTTACAACATTGTTAGCTTTTATGAGTACGGCAAATTTTCTGCACGCCTAGCCTATAACTGGCGTTCTGAATTTTTAGATCAAACACAAGGCTTTAATCAGCAACCAGAAATCGAAAGAGATAGAAGCCAAATAGATTTCTCTGCTAGCTATAAGTTAACCAAAAAAGTGAAGCTTTCCTTTAATGCTATTAACTTAGGCGACGATGCCAACGATGAATATCAATTACTTGAAGAACGTGATTTCAAGAAGAGTTCCGTAGGCCGCAGATATACCGTCAATATTAGCGCCCGACTTTAATATATAAATTTTGAAAAAAACTAGAGTTTAAGTATAACGAACAAAGACTCTACAACCTTTATCAGCTTTCTATATTGAGCATAGAAAGCTGATTTTTAATTTATGAAGAAACGAAACCTATGAAAAACGCGTTTAAAACATTATTAAATACCGTCTTGCTCTGCACTTTTGTCAGCGTTAATCAGCAAAGCTTAGCCGAATCGTCAGCAACATCAGACACTGTAAAAGCAACACCTAATATTGTGCTGGTACTCGCCGATGATATGAGCTGGTTCGATATTGGTGCCTACCATCAAGCCATTGACTATGTGCCTAAAAATGCCATTACACCGAATATCGATAAAATTGCTGAAGAAGGCATGATGTTCACACGCTCTTTTACCGCAACCGCAATGTGTGGAGTGACTCGTCAACAGCTATATACCGGCATCTACCCAGTCCGTAATGGTGCATATGGCAACCATACTCGCGTCTATGATGGAGTAAAAAGTGCTGCGCATTACTTTAGAGATATGGGCTACCGAGTGGGACTAGCCGGTAAAGGACATATATACCCTAAAGCCTCCTTCCCTTTTGAAAAAGCTGGTGGAGAAAACAAAACTGCAAAAGGTGAGTCATCGTTTGGTATTGATGTTACTCGTCGATTTATGGCCAGGGATAAAGACCAACCCTTTTTCTTAATTGTTGCATCGGCTAATCCGCATGGTCCTTGGAACCGCGGTGACACAAAACAGTACCCTAAAAATAAACTAGAAGTGCCGGTATTTTTAAATGATACCCCAGGACTTCGTCATCGACTTTCACAATACCTCGCTGAAGTTTCTGACTTAGACCGTGAAGTAGGGTTACTTGAAGCTGAAGTAGAAAAGTTGGGTATTAAAAACGATACTATTTTTATCTTTACTAGCGAACAAGGCAGCAGTTTACCTTTCGGCAAATGGACCAACTATGACAGCGGCCTTCAAACGGCTTTTATTATTCGCTGGCCCAACAATATCGAAGCGGGAACAACCTCAGCAGCCATGATCGAATATGTCGATGTTGTTCCAACACTGACTGATCTGGTTAAAGGAACTGTACCTGAGAATCTTGATGGAAGCAGTTTTAAACCCGTACTGTTAGGTCAAGCTACCGAACATAAAGACTATGTTTATGGCATTCAAACCAGCTTAAATGTCCATGAAGGCGCCCCCTATCCCATAAGATCTGTTCGGGGTAAGCAATATAAATTAATCCATAATATTTATGCTGAAGGTAAATTCTCTAACGTTATCACTGAAAATGACTGGTTTAAAGATGAGCTAAAAGCAGAGAAAAAAATCAATAAGAGCAATTACGCTCGCTATGTCACCCGTCCTGAATTTGAGCTTTACGACATTATTAAAGATCCCTTTGAGCAAGTGAATATCATTGATCAACCTCAACACAAAGATAAGATCACTGCTTTAAAAAGTCATTTATCGAATTGGATGGCTCAGCAAGGCGATCTAGGTTTAGAAACCGAAATGGTAGTCTGTGAACGAAAAGGCTTTTCTCATAGAAGATGTCCCTAATAACAAACTATTGTAAACGACCCATTAGCAACACTAAAAAATTGACATAAAACAGTATTAACGTGATGACTTAATCGACTGAATCAAGTCATCACATGGTAAGTAACCATATCTCGAGAACAATATGAAAAAAGCACTGACAATAATAAGCCTCTCATTAGCAATAACTGGGTGCAATAACCCTTCGCAAATGAGCACCGAAAAAAATGATGCCAGTTTACCCTTATCTGCTGATTATCAAGTAGGCTTGCATACGCAGTTTAAAGATAACTTTATGATTGGCACCGCTTTAGCTGCCACTGACATTTTAAGCAGAGATGATTCCATACGTAAATTAGTAGCCAAAGAATTCAACGCAGTTACCGCTGAAAATGTTTTGAAATGGGAGATTATTCACCCCAAGCCAAACGTCTATGATTTTAAAGCCCCTGATAGACTTGTGGATTTTGCAGAAAAAAATAATATTTTCTTAGTTGGACACGCATTAGTTTGGCATCACCAAAGACCTGATTGGATTTTTGAAAACAATAATGGCTCAACCGTATCACGTGAAGTATTACTGGGCCGTATGGAAGAACATATCAACAAAGTTGCTGGTCGTTATAAGAATCGTATTGATGCCTGGGATGTGGTTAATGAAGCCCTTGAAGAAGACGGTAGCTTAAGAGAAAGCGCTTGGTTTAAGATTATTGGCGAGGACTATATTGAACAAGCCTTTAGAATGGCAGAAAAAGCCGCACCGAATGCCAAGCTTTACTATAACGATTACAACTTGTTTGAGCCCGAAAAACGCGATGGCGCAATCAAGCTAATAAAAAACCTTCAGGCCAAAGGCGTTAAAATTGATGGTATTGGTATTCAAGGACATTACGGTCTTTATTATCCTGATCTGAATCAGCTTGAAGATTCAATCAAAGCCTTTACTGAACTTGGTATTGATATTTTTATTAGCGAATTAGATATTACCGTCCTTCCTTTACCGGGAGGCAGAAACCAAGGCGCTGACATTGCCCTTGATATAGCGCTTGATAAGCAAAGCGAAGATAAAATGAACCCTTACCCGAAAGAGTTACCTGCCGTTATTGAAGCAAAGCTCGGTAAACGCTATCAAGAAATATTTTCTGTTTTAAATAAGTATAAAGACCATATTAGTCGTGTTTCTCTTTGGGGAATCAGTGATGCTCATACATGGAGAAATGATTGGCCCGTTAAAGGTCGAACAGATTACCCGCTTTTCTTTGATCGCAATATGAACAAAAAGCCTTTTGTCTCACGGTTATCACCAACAGAATAAAATAATGATTTATAAAAAAATAATAGCAGCGATAGTCAATCAATGTATTGTTTACTCAACAATATCATTCATGTCTATCTCAACAGTCTTTGCCATCGATGCAAAGGTTGAGCAGCCTAATATTTTATGGATTGTGAGTGAAGTTAACAGTCCTTTACTCGGCGCCTATGGCGATAGCTTCGCAACAACGCCTAATATCGATAAGCTCGCTCAGCAATCCATTGTTTACGACAATGCCTTTGCTAACTCTCCTGTTTGTGCACCCACTCGATTTTCAATTATTACCGGTATGCATGCTAATGCTATGGGCACCAGTAATATGCGTAGCCGGAATAAAATTCCCGCATTCGTAAAAGCCTACACCCACTATTTACGTGCGGCGGGTTATCATGTTACTAATAATGATAAAACCGATTACAACTACGCGACTGTCGATATACCCGATGGCACACTGCTTAGCTATAAAGAATGGCAAGCAATTGATAGCCAGCTCTGGGATAAAGGAAGTTACAGCGACCGCCAATCGGGCCAACCTTTTTTTCATGTCTACAATATGTTTGAGTCTCATGAGAGCCGCTTGCATAACCCACTTAAAAATCGTCAACACCGCCCTGAAGATGTCACCCTTCCGCCCTATCATCCTGATACTGCAGAAATACGCAGTGATTGGGCATTATATTATGATCGCATCACACGAATGGATAGCTTAGTCGGGGAAAAACTGGCTGAATTAGATGCGGCTGGCGAACTCGAAAATACCATTGTATTTTATTATTCCGATCATGGTGGCGCGCTCGCCAGAAGTAAACGATTTTTATATGACACAGGCACTAAAATTCCATTTATGGTGCATGCGCCTAAAAAATATCAGCATTTATTGAATCATGAAATGAGTAGCCGAACGGACCAGCTTATTGATATTGTCGATTTGGCACCGACATTACTTTATTTAGCCGGTGTCGATAAACCTGCCCATATGCATGGCGAAAACATTTTTAGCATCGCTGATAATAACCGTAAACAATATAACTATTTGTATCGCGGTCGTATGGATGTACGCATAGATTTAGTGCGCGCCTTACGTCATGAAAAATTCAAATACATTCGCAACTATATGCCCCACCGTCCTAATGGGCAGCATTTAGGCTATTTATGGAAAGCTGCATCCGTCCGCTCATGGCAGCAAGCCTGCCAACAAAATAAATGTAATGAAACCCAGCAACGCTTTTGGCAAGCGCGTCCTAGCGAAGAGCTATATGACACGAGTGTTGATCCTTGGGAAGTTAATAATTTAGCGAGTGACGCTGCTTACAGCACTGTCTTAACCGATATGCGTAAGGCATTGCAATCAAAAAATCGACAGTACAAAGATGTGGGCTTCATTCCTGAAGGAGAGCTCGCTAAACGGACTAAAAATCAAACTGGCTATGAACTCGTTAGAGAAGATAACTTCCCTATCGATTTAATTATTGAAACTGCTGAAATCGCCAGTTTAGCGAAACCAGAAAATCTCGCTTTACTTACCCAGCGGTTATCGCACCAAGAGCCCATTGTTAGATACTGGGCCGCCATGGGATGCACTATTTTAAAAGAACAGGCTATGCCAGCAAAACTAATGCTCTTGCAGAAACTCCGCGATAACTCGGCGGATGTGCAAATTGTTGCCGCAGAAGCGCTTGCCTATATGGGTAATGAACAGCAAGCCCTAGAAATTCTGATGAAACAACTCACTCATCCCTCAGCCATGGTGAGAATTCATGCGGCCAATGCGCTAGATGCCATAGGCATAAAAGCTAAACCTGTTGCGAAAGAATTGAAAACGATGGTTGCTGCAATGCAATCATTAAAAACTCAAGGCAAATTACCTGAAGAGAATTATTTGCTTTCAGCATTATCACATACCATTTCAAAACTATAACGCTGATACTTTTGTTTATAGTCATGGTGTACTAATAGCAAAAAAATACAAGAGTACAGAATAATTTAACAAAAGCTACTTAGTAGTATTGTGAGTAGCATAAACATTAACAATAGCGATTGAATAAATATTATGTATTTAGGAATAGATTTAGGCACCTCGTGTGTAAAGATCATTATATTGGATGAGCATGACCAACTCGTGGCTCAAGCATCATCTCCCCTAGAAGTCAGCCGGCCTGCACCGCTGTGGTCAGAGCAAGCACCCGCCGATTGGTGGCAGGCTACGCACTTAGCGATGGATGAGTTATTACAAAATCATTCTGTCGAATTACAAGCAGTAAAAGCTATTGGCCTATCTGGGCAGATGCATGGTGCAACCTTATTAGACAGTGCAAACCATATTATTCGCCCTGCTATTTTATGGAATGACGGTCGTAGCGAAGCACAATGCCAATGGTTAGAGAGCATCGAACCTAATAGTCGCGCTATTACCGGCAACATTGCTATGCCAGGTTTTACTGCACCTAAACTCGTGTGGCTAAAAGAAAACGAACCAGATAATTTTGCTAAAATTGCCAAAGTTTTATTACCTAAAGATTATTTACGGTTTTTGATGACCGGCGACTATGCATCGGATATGTCTGATAGCGCAGGCACATTATGGCTAGATGTTGAAAAGCGAGCATGGTCTCAGGCCATGTTAACAGCGAGCAGCTTAACTGAAGCACAAATGCCTACATTGTATGAAGGCACAGAAATTACTGGCATGCTTCATAGTGAGCTTGCTAAAAAATGGGGAATACCAGCGGTTCCGGTAATCGCTGGTGGCGGCGATAACGCAGCAGGTGCCGCAGGTATTGGTGTTATTAATCCGAATGAGGCCTTTTTGTCACTGGGCACGTCTGGCGTTTATTTTGTGGCGAATGAAAGCTATCAGCCTAATCCTGATAGTGCTGTTCATACCTTTTGTCATTGCATTGAAAATACTTGGCATCAAATGTCTGTAATTTTAAGTGCTGCCAGCTGTTTATCATGGGTCACTGAATTAACGGGGTTTAAAAACGAACAAAGCTTACTCAATGAAATTGAGAAGCTCGATTTCTCCACGCCCTCACCGGTTATTTTTCTACCGTATTTATCAGGCGAACGTACGCCGCATAACAACCCTAATGCACAAGGTGTGTTTTTTGGTCTGGGTCACAATACAAACTCAGCAGAACTTGGCCGTGCTGTATTAGAAGGTATTGCTTTTGCCTTTGCCGATGGGCAGCAAGCGCTAATGGACGCCGGTACAGTCATCGATACCGTATCGGTTATTGGCGGTGGTTCACGCAGTAAGCTTTGGGGGAAAATTCTTTCCAGCGTATTAAACAAACCCCTCACCTACCGTAAAGGTGGTGAAGTCGGCCCAGCATTTGGTGCTGCTCGCTTAGCGAAGATAGGCGTTAACTCACTGGCTGCGACTGATATTTGTTTAGCCGGTGAAATAGACGATGTCATACAACCAGATCCAATTTTGTCTGCTTATTACGTTAAGCAACATGAAAAATTTCAACAACTTTATCAAAGCTTAAAAGACCATTTTTAAGTGTTTGCTATCTATATTTAACTAGGAGCTATTCATGAGCGAACAATTTTTTAACAACGTCAATAAAATCCAATTTGAAGGTCCCGATAGCACAAACCCCTTCGCCTTTCGATACTATGATGAGAATCAGGTCGTCAATGGTAAAACAATGAAAGAACATCTGCGTTTTGCTGCTTGCTATTGGCACAACTTTTGTTGGGCAGGTTCTGATATTTTCGGTGCAGGTACTTTTGATCGTCCTTGGATTCAAGCAACAGGCAACCAGTTACAACTGGCTGAACAAAAAGCGGCAGTTGCTTTTGAATTCTTTGAAAAATTAGGCGTACCTTATTTTTGTTTTCATGATGCGGATATTGCACCTGAAGGCAATTCCTTAAAAGAATTCCACGCTAATGTTAACCATATTGCTGATATCTTTGAAAAAGAAATGCAACGTACAGGCGTTGAATTACTTTGGGGTACGGCAAACTTATTTTCTAATGCCCGTTTTTGTGCTGGTGGCTCAACCAATCCTAATCCAGAACTGTTTGCTTATGCTGCTGCACAGGTGAAGCATGCTATGGACGTAACCCACCGCTTGGGCGGCCATAACTATGTGCTTTGGGGAGGTCGAGAAGGTTATGACAGCTTGTTAAATACCGACTTAAAACAAGAAGGCGAGCAATATGCGCGCTTTCTAAAAATGGTTATTGAGCACAAGCATAAAATTGGTTTTAAAGGTACTTTATTAATTGAGCCTAAGCCTCAAGAGCCTACTAAACATCAATACGATTATGACACAGCTACAGTAGCAGGCTTTCTTCATAAGCACGGCATTCAAGATGAAGTGCAAGTAAACATTGAAGCTAACCACGCAACATTAGCTGGTCATAGTTTTCACCATGAAATTGCGACCGCCTGCGCTGAAGGTATTATGGGCAGTGTTGATGCCAACCGTGGCGATATGCAAAACGGCTGGGATACCGATCAGTTTCCTAACGATGTTGCCGAGTGCACCTTAGTGATGTATGAAATCTTAAAAGCGGGTGGTTTTAAAACAGGTGGCTTTAACTTTGATACAAAGCTGCGTCGCCAATCTTGTGAACGTGATGACCTATTCCTTGGTCACATTGGCGGCATGGATACAATGGCTAAGTCATTACTTAACGCCGCAAAGTTAATTGATGATGCGCCTTTAAGTGACTTTGTTGATACTCGTTACGCAGGCTGGAAAGAAAAATTAGGTCAAAGTATTATGTCTGGCAACCAGAGCTTAGAGAGCTTGTCTCAACTCGTACTAGATAATAATATCAATCCTAAACAAGAATCGGGTCGTCAAGAGTTATTGGAAAACATTGTTAACCGTTACGTTTAATTTTACTGGGCGTAACATTAAACCAAAGCAATAATCATTTACAGGCTTCAACTTTACGATAGATTTACCTGTTTTTTTAACAGGTAAATCTTTCCTCTCAAGTAAAAAAGTCACTTCAATCAGTTAACCCATCAATCGGATCGCTATGAACTTACTAGAACAGCTTAAAAAAGTCACCATTGTCGTTGCTGATAGTGGTGATGTGGATTCCATAAAATCATTAAATCCTACTGACGCTACGACTAACCCATCATTAATCTTACAGGCCGCCAAGCTCCCTCAATATCAGCATTTAATTGATCACGCGATTATGACAGCAGGCAATAATATTGATGATATCTGTGATCAGCTTATCGTCAACTTTGGTTGTGAAATATTAAATCATGTTCCTGGCCGAGTATCTTCTGAAGTGGATGCGCGACTTTCTTTTGATACCAATGCGAGTATTGCGAAAGGCCGTAAACTCATTAGCCTCTACCAAGCAGCAGGTATTGATAAGAAAAGAGTTTTAATTAAGCTTGCCTCAACATGGCAAGGTATTAAAGCAGCCGAACAGTTAGAAAAAGAAGGCATTGCTTGTAACTTAACATTACTCTTTTCGAAAGCTCAAGCCATAGCCTGTGCTGAAGCCAATGTCACATTGATATCGCCTTTTGTGGGTCGCATTTTAGATTGGTACAAGAAAAATGAAGATAAAGAATTTATTGGCGCAGATGATCCTGGTGTTAAATCGGTGACGGATATCTATAATTACTATAAACAATACGGCTATAACACCGTTGTTATGGGAGCCAGCTTTAGAAATATTAGCGAAATCATTGAATTGGCAGGCTGTGATTTATTGACGATATCCCCTGCTTTGCTGAATCAATTACAAGACACTGAAGGCAGCCTAACGACTAAACTATCGGCTGCGAATATGAACATTATGAATCGTGATTCGCTGATTGCCTTAACTGACGCCACTTTTTCATGGGTGCATAACGAAGATGCCATGGCCTGTGAAAAGTTGTCCGAAGGCATACGTAACTTTGCAAAAGACCAAGCCCTTTTAGATCAGCTTGTTACTGATAGGGTTAATCAATAAAATAAATCCATTATTTAATCATAAAAGCATGACAAAGGTAATACATCATGAGCATTGTCAGCTATACCCTTGCAAATAACCAAGGTGATGTTGTTCATATCGCTAATTACGGTGCTCGTTTATTAAAATGGATAACTGATGTCGACGACCACCCTCGTAATATTATTTTAGGCTATGAAAAACTTGAAGACTACCTTCAAGACAGCTACTTTATTGGCGCAATTGTAGGTCCTTATGCTAATCGTATCGCCCACTCAATATGCAAAGTTGATGGCAAAACCTTACAACTCAATGCCAACGAGGGCGAGCATCATTTACACGGTGGCAATAACGCACTCGCCAATCTCTTTTGGGAATGTATTGAACAAACAAAGAATACGCTTACCTTAAGATGCGAATTAGCAGACGAGTTTAATGGTTACCCTGGAGGAATGTTAGTTGAGGTAACTTACCAACTGCTTGAAAAAAGTGAATTAACGATTGCAATTCAAGTCATCACTGAGCAAGCAACCATTGCAGGCCCAACAGCCCACCCTTATTTTAATCTTGATCAAGAACAGAGTATTAATCAGCACTGCTTGCAAATATTTAGCCGTCAAATTACACCGACGAATCTTAGTGGACTTCCTCAAGGGAATATTTCAAACGTAGCTTCGACTGAATTTGATTATCTAACACCAAAACGCATTACAGAAAAAACGATTCTCGATAATAATTATTTATTAACCTCTGAGGACAGCAGCTTACAATCACAAACCTTACAACATGCCATACTTCAAAGCGCCGATAAAAAACTCAAACTCCATGTCGACTCTAACTACCCTGCTATGCAAGTGTATACTGGACAATATCTTGAAGCGCCGTTTAACCGCTCTCAAGGTCTCTGCTTAGAACCACAGTTTTGCCCTGACAGTCCAAACCAATCTAATTACCCTTTTCATCTAACTACTCAACACCAGCCATTAAATACTCATATAACTTATCGGTTAGAAAAAAACGACTATAAACAGAGCTAGCGCAATCAAAAACTGATGATTCCGGCTGATTTAAATTGAAATTATTCCATATAAATTAGTAGCTTAAAGATAAAACACGCTTTTCTAATTACTCGCTCAAACAGCTTACACACTAACACTTGTTTATTGATTGTACGGCTAATACGATCAGTTTAATAATTATAAAATGTAAAGTCGTTCTCCCCCGAATGATTTTATTTATTACTAGA
>CAJQQO010000121.1 GCA_905480475.1 uncultured Pseudomonadales bacterium
CACGTCGGCTGACACCTTGTGGTGGCCTAAAGCGCGTAAAATTAACGGTTGGCCGAAGCTGAAATAATGAAACTGAACTAATAGAGGTAACAATTGCCTCACTAACCACCAAACAATTTAATCACTTTTTAATACCCAGGAGAAATCATGTCTAAATTTAAAATGAAACCCGTTACGGCTGCGTTAGGAGCAGCTTTTTTAGCCTCTGCAATCGCACCTGTTGCGAGTGCAGACGTGAATCCGTTTTCAGCCACGCCATTAAACGCTGGATACGATATTGTTAACGCAGGCGATCACGAAGGTAAATGTGGTGAAGGCAAGTGCGGTGGCGATAGCAAAGGTGAAGAAGGTAAATGCGGCGAAGGAAAGTGCGGCGGCGAAAGCAAAGGTGAAGAAGGCAAATGCGGCGAAGGTAAATGTGGTGGCGACGCAGCCGGTTCTGAAAAAGGCGCTGAAGGTAAATGTGGTGAAGGTAAATGTGGCGGCTAAGTCATTAGTTATTTTGTAGTATGATTGATAGTATAAAAAATGGCGGGTAGATACTTTCCCCGCCATTTTTTTGTCAGCAAATTAAGGTATTATCTGGGTTTCACAAAGACTTTTGATAATTTTAAAAAGCCCTTTGAATTAAAACCTATTACTCCAACAAGTGTTGCGTATTAATCCATTATGAGCAATTGGCAAAACAATTTAGCGCAGGCAGGTTTAGGTTTGCGACGAGGTTTGGTTGAAACCTTTGCAGGTTTGCAGCCGGGCGATGTTGACTTTATGGAAGTGGCGCCTGAAAACTGGATTGGCGTAGGCGGGCAATTCGCCAAACAACTGCGTGGATTTAGTGAGCGCTATCCAATTACCTTACATGGCTTATCACTGAATATTGGCGGTCCTGAACCTATCGATATTGCATTGGTAAAATCTATTCGGGATTTTATGCAGTTTCATCAATGTCCAATTTATTCAGAACATTTAAGTTACTGCGGCGACTCTGGTCATCTCTACGATTTAATGCCCATTCCATTTAAGCGTGATGCGATTAGCTATGTTGCCGATCGAGTACAGCAGGTTCAGGATATTTTAGGTCAGCGTATGGCCTTAGAAAATGTTTCCTATTACGCGGCGCCATCGCAAGAGATGCCTGAGCTAGAATTTATTAATAATGTATTAGAGCAAGCTGATTGCGATTTACTATTGGACGTTAATAATATCTATGTCAATAGTGTCAATCACGACTATGACGCAAATCAATTTTTGCATGGCTTACCCGGCCATCGAGCGCACTATATGCATATTGCCGGGCATTATGAAGAAGCCGAAGATTTGCGCGTAGACACGCATGGCGCTGCGATTGTTGACCCCGTATGGGATCTGTTAGGCGAGGCGTATAAAACCTTTGGTGTTAAACCTACGCTGGTAGAGCGCGATTTTAATTTTCCGCCTTTGGCTGACTTAGTGGCCGAGGTGAATCATGTGCGTGAGATTCAACGCTCGGCAAGCGAACAGCAAGCTAATGTCGTTGTTAGTGCTTAAGGCGTAGTGTTGTAACGTGAGTCTTAAACTATTTTTTTTCAACTACTGTATCGATGGTTTAAATTAGTATGAGCGAATTAGCTGATATCCAACGTGAATTTGCAGCGCATATTCGCGAGCCGGATTTGCATGCCGCACCTGCGGGTATTGAAGATCGGCGAATGAAAATTTATCGCGAGCTTTTTTATAATAATATTGAAGGTTTTATTAGCAGTGCCTTTCCTATTTTGCGCAAGCTTTATAGCGATGCTGATTGGCATTTAATGGTGAGGGATTTTGTTCATCGCCATCAATCACAAACTCCATACTTTCTAGAAATCAGCGAAGAGTTTTTAGCCTATATCGAAAATGAGCGCGAAACTCAGGATTGTGATCCACCGTTTATATTCGAATTAGCTCGCTACGAGTGGGCCGAACTTGCGCTATTTGTGGCAGAGCAAGAAATCCCCTTAGATACTTTTGATTGCCAAGCTAGCAATGGCAACTTGCTTGATAGCATTCCTGTGCTTTCGCCATTGGCTTGGTTAATGGTATTTCAATATCCAGTGCATAAAATTGGCCCGTCTTTTCAGCCGCAAGCACCGGATCAGCAACCAAGCTGCCTAGTGATTTATCGCAACCATCAGGATAAAGTCTGTTTTCTTGAGGTGAATATGGTGACTGCGCGATTGTTAGAGCTTTGTGATGAGAATCCAGATAGGCAGGGTAGAGACTTGCTCGGTCAAATAGCGACTGAGCTTAAGCATTCAGACCCGTCGGTGGTTATCGAGGGTGGTGCAGAAACATTGGCGCAATTGCATAGCTTGGATATAATCGTTTGCTTGGCGGGCCGCTAAAGACTTTTTGAAGATCGAGTTTTTGACAGACGATTTTTGATAAGCGGAATGTTAAATGAGTAAGCTGGGTAAAGAGCATCTTTTGTTATAGCGACTGGCTAAAAAACAACCGAGCCAATTAGAATAAATAGGATAAGGAACCCATATGTCCACATCTCACTTGTCTCACTCGCAAGATAGCTCACAGCCATTGTTTACCGTGATATGTCTGAGCTTAATATTAGTGCTGAGCCTAGGTCTTTCCGTTCAGGCATCGGCGGCTAAGCAAGACCCTTATGAAGGGCTTAACCGCAAAATTTTTGGCTTTAACGAGTTTCTTGATAAGTGGCTGTTAAAACCGGTCGCCAAAGGTTATCGCTGGGTAACGCCGGGTTTTGTTGACGATGGCGTTAGCAACTTCTTTGATAATTTAGGTGAGGTCAGCAATCTAGTTAACGGCGGTCTACAGGGTGATTTTAGTCATGCTGGAACCTCAACAGGACGCTTGTTGGTTAACTCAACTATCGGTTTAGGTGGTCTGTTTGATGTCGCAACTGGTTGGGGCTTAGAAGAGCGCAAAGAAGACTTTGGTCAAACCTTGGCTGTTTGGGGAGTTGGAGATGGCCCTTATGTGGTTTTGCCTATACTCGGTGGAAAAAACCTCCGCGATACCTTCTCCAGAATTCCGGATACTTATACTTCACCGGTGACTTATTTAAACGATGTTCCCACCCGCAACAGCCTTAGAGGGCTGGATTTAGTTGATACTCGCGCCGATCTGATCGATGCCGAGGCCTTGGTGAGTGGCGACCGCTATAGTTTCTTACGCGATATCACCGCTCAGCAGCGTGAAGCGAGCATTAACAACGGTGAGGTTGAGGACGATTTCGGCGACGATTTTTAAGTTTTACTCCTTTCAAAATAGCACCTTAAGTGCGCTAATTAGCAGCTAGCCGCTGTGTTGGCAGCGGCTGACAGTTGATACCGATAAGCGCCTGGCTCCTACATCACAAATTAGAGAACAACAAGTAGCGATTATTACCAAATATAAGCGTCGTTTTTTAGGGGCCAAAATCTTCCATTAGCGCGCGTAAAAGTGGTTAAATGCCTACTGCTTGGACAGAGCTGTCCGATTGATAAAGTTCGTTCGCATGCACTCGTCATCCGCATGTTTAAGCTAGCGAAAATAGCTGTTCTATCAGCCACAAATCTCACCCTGTTGACAGGTAGTCGATCGGTACTTTAAAGGGCCGTCGTTTGTTTGCTATTGCCGGGTTTGTTAATGCTTGATAGGCATTTGAAAACCAATTGTTCCACAGTTAAAACAAAGTTGATTGATAACCTTGGAAATTCCTAGCAGCACCGATTTGGTTAAGATTCTCGTCATTGATGACGACGAAAACGTGCGCCACTCAATAGCTTCCTACCTAACCGATAGTGGCTACCATACCTTTGAAGCCTGCGATGGCGAAGAAGGGCTGGCAATGATGGCCAGTGAAAAACCCGAGCTAGTGCTTTGCGATTTACGTATGCCCAAGTTAGATGGCATTAACGTACTTAAAGTCATTGCTGATGCTTACGCGCATGTGCCGATTATTGTTATCTCCGGTGCGGGTGTTATGAGTGATGTGGTAGAGGCGCTAAGACTTGGCGCAAGCGACTATCTGATTAAACCCATTTTAGACCTTGAAGTACTTGAGCACGCTATTGAGCGTAGTCTTGAGCGCTTTAGCCTGCGTCGTGAAAATCTAAAATACCGCCAGAAATTAGAGCAAGCCAATAGTGAATTAAAATCCAATTTAGCGGTCTTGGAACAAGATCAGCAAGCCGGTTTGCAAGTGCAAATGAAGATGTTGCCGGTTAGCCCGATGCAAAAAAGCGCCTACATTTTTAGCCATCAAATTGTGCCATCGGTTTATCTCAGTGGCGACTTTGTTGAGTACATCACCGTTGGTACCGATCACGTGGTGTTTTTTATGGCCGATGTATCAGGTCACGGCGCATCGTCAGCCTTTGTTACAGTGTTATTAAAAAACCTTACCGCCCGTATGCGCAGTGATTACAACCGCCTAGCCTTAGACAGCATATTACATCCAGACCAATTTTTGGCGCAAGCTAATGCCGAACTATTAGGAACCGGCATCGGTAAACATGCCACTTTATTTTATGCGGTACTCGACACACAAAACAATCAATTAACCTATTCTGTTGCTGGCGCATTACCGCTACCGGTTTTAATAAGCGATGGTGAGGCGCGATATTTAGAGGGTATGGGTGCGCCGGTAGGTTTATTTGAAGAAACCCACTACGACGAAATCACCGTTGATTTGCCTCAGCGTTTTAGAATCATGATGTTTTCTGACGGCATATTGGAAGTGTTAGAGCAAGAGAGCCTCGCTAAAAAAGAAGCCTATTTGTTGTCGGAAGCTCCTTCGTTAAAAGCGGATATCGAGTCGGTATTTAATGGCTTTAATGTTGATTCCGGCGAACAATATCCCGATGATATTGCCTTGTTACTGGTTGATAGAATCTAATCCGTCAGCGGCTAGATTCCCGAAGAGAAATTGCGAATAATAATATGATTGACAAACAACTCCGGGCGCAACGCTTGCGACCTTTTAGCAATCCTAATATCCGAGTTAACTATCTGCGGTTTAAAACAGAATTGCGTATCGGTAGATCGCTAACAACTACGTTTGTTCTTAAAGCTATTACTTTTAAAAAGGTGCCCGCAAATGCCTGAGAGTAAAGTATTGGTTGGCCTGCAAGACAAACAGTGTTTTTGGTTAAAGCTTGAAGGTGATGTGCGGGTACCTTGGTGTATTAGTTTAGAGACCTATTGTGAAAAGGTGATTCAACAGCCGGGTATTAAATCGGTTTGTGTGGATTTAACCGCTGCGGAAAATCTCGATAGTACAACGCTAGGTGTACTGGCTAAAGTGGCAATTCACACGCAAAAGTACTGTGGCAGTAAAGCCGAGCTATTATGCGTTGACGAAAATATTTTACGCTTGGTATTGAGTATGGGGTTTGCTGCCGTATTTGATATTAGTGATAAGCAAGCAGCCGATAGTATTGATTTTGATGAATTACCCTTGGTGAAATGTACCGAAGCCGATATGAAAGACTCAGTTATTGCTGCGCATAAAACCTTAATGGATATGTCCGAAGATAATCGCGCGTCTTTTGGTAGTTTGGTTAATGCGCTAGAAAGTGATCGAGAGACCCACTAATTGCTTTGATGCTTAAATTCAAGCTTCTAACACTTCATGTTTGGCGCGAATAAAATCGCTATGGCTGATGTAGATTAGATCAGCAATTTTGCGAATTAAATGATCTTCGTGGCGATCAATAAATTTATCTGCATAGGCCACTTGCCAGATATTTTTTATTAATTGATATTTAGCGGCTTTGTCCAAGCAGCTATTGATAATCTCGGTAAATTCATACAGCGACGTTGCTTGCTCATTACTTTTTTGCGCTTCTAATAATAAGTCATCGGCTTCCTGCGCCGAGAGATTAAATGTGGCTTGGGCAATGCTTAGCACTGCCTTGGTCTCCACTTCATCAATGCTATTGTCGGCTCGGCATAGCTCTAACATTAACGCAGTTGCTGCCAGTCGACAAAGTTCTTCACTGTCAACTTCCGGACTGCTTGCTTCGCTTAACTTATCAAACAAAAGACCAAGTTTTTTTAACATCGTGGCTACTCTACGCGACTAGATTTTTATCAGTTTAACCGGCATTCTTTAATAAGTTCTCAAGTTTGACTTGGTCAGCCGCAAAGTTGCGAATACCTTCAGCCAGTTTTTCGGTCGCCATTGCGTCCTCATTCATTGCCCAGCGAAATGCCGATTCGGTATTTTCTGGTTTGGCAATATCGCTACTGGTGTTTGCATTAAGCATTTGTGGTAATTCGCCATTATCGTTAGCCAACTCTTCAAGTAGCCCTGGGCTAATGGTTAAGCGATCACAACCGGCAAGTGATTCAATCTCACCCGTGTTTCTAAAACTGGCACCCATTACTACCGTGTTATAGTTATTGGCTTTGTAGTATTTGTAAATACTAGTCACCGAGACAACGCCTGGATCTTCGTGCGCGGCATAGTCTTTTTTATCGGTATTGGCTTTATACCAATCCAATATTCGACCAACAAAAGGCGAGATTAAAAACACTCCGGCATCGGCACAAGCGGCCGCCTGACTAAACCCAAATAATAAAGTGAGGTTGCAATTAATATTTTCTTTTTCTAATTGCTCGGCGGCTTTGATGCCTTCCCAAGTAGACGCGATTTTGATCAGGATACGATCACGGCTAATGCCGTTTTGCTCGTAGAGGTCAATTAAGCGATGGGCTTTATCAATGGTAGCCGCAGTATTAAATGACAGGCGCGCATCCACTTCGGTAGACACCTTGCCGGGAATAATCGACAAAATCTCTTGGCCAATGGCAACTGCAAACTTATCACCGGCGTCGGCCAATTGTTGCTGGCTATCGGAACTTTGCTTGCCAGCCCATACAACGGCATCACTCAGCAATGTTTGGTAGTGAGGTAGGGCGGCAGCCTTAAGTAATAGCGATGGATTGGTAGTGGCATCTAGCGGCGCATACTTTTTGATGGCTTCGATATCGCCAGTATCGGCGACAACATCAGTCATACTGCGAAGTTGATCGAGTTTGCTAGAAGTATTTGTCATTGCGGATTCCATTGGTTACGAGTGTATTGGTTGCGGCTATATTGCTTGCAGCTGAATGCTTGTTAGTGAATAGGATTTGCATCCGTTTTTGGATGCGCTGCTTCTAGTGAATATCGCTGTCCGTTAAAAAGCCTATAAGCCCAAAATTTGCCGTTAAAAACTGCCGCGCATGATACTAAACGTGCTGCTGCTATGCCAGACACTTGGTAGCCATGCTGCAACTTACTAGCCGGCGACGGGAGCAAGCTTGCTTAAAGCCTCGAGAAAGACCTCGCTACCGGCACCGTCCTTGTTGGCGTTTTCACTAATATAACGCCTAAAGGCTCTGGCGCCGGGTTGGCCATTAAATAAACCCAGCA
>CAJQQO010000122.1 GCA_905480475.1 uncultured Pseudomonadales bacterium
TATTTGAAGAGCTCCCCACGGTCAATACCTTGGGGAGATTTAGAAGACTTTAAATAATAAAGCTATTGTTTAAGCGCTGCCCAAAGACTCTTCAGATCGCACTTCTAACAACTCAACTTTGGTAAATAAATTTGCCGCCGCCGTGTGACCCGTAAGCGCGTCGGCTGCTAACAATATTGCACCCGCTGTCCACGTGGGTTTCTCATCAGGCCATAATAAATCTTGCGCAAATTGATAGCCTGTCCAATAAGAGCCGTCGCTTAACTGCCATTGATGCAGCCAGCTATAAAGCTCAACCGCTCGCGCATGATCTCCGGCGGCAAGTAAAGCCATCGTTAATTCACACGACTCTGCAACGGTTACCCAAGGCTCATCAGAAACACAACGACAACCCATATCTTTTTCAACAAACTCATGCCAACGCGCTTGCAAATGCGCCGATGCCTGCTGTTTTGGAATTACACCTGTTAATACTGGATAAAACCAATCCATAGAATAGCGGGCTTTGCTTTCCCAAGTACGATCAAAGCGATGCGGTTTATTTCTTAGCGCATTACCCAACTTTTCTCTAGCCTGTAACCACTTAGGCCGCTCATGATTTAAACTAACCGCAATATTGTGCGCGCACTCCAAACTTTTATAGATAGAGCTGCAACCAGTAATCAAGGCATCATTTTTTGAATTGCCTTCGGTATCAACCGCCCAGTTAATATCACCCTCTTCTTGTTGCTCGGCAACTACAAAAGCAATAGCCGCATCAACAACTGGCCACATTTCCTCGAGGAACTGTCGGTTTTGACTAATTAAAAAATGATGCCAAACACCGGTTGCAACGTAGGCAACAAAATTGGTTTCACGACGCTCATCGTTTTCTACCACATCATCTTTATATGCCGCCCACCAACTACCATCATCCAATTGGCGTTTAGCTAACCATTGATAAGCGCGCTCAGCATTAGCAAAGTCGCCGCTAATACTTAAACCCATCGCCGCTTCAACATGATCCCATGGGTCACAGTAACCACCGTCAAACCAAGGGATTGCGCCACTGGCTTGTTGAACACCGCGAATATAATCAACGGTAGGCGCAAAAAACGCCTCGGGGAAAAGCCCTTTAGATAAATACAGTCCACTCATAATCAGTTTCGCTTAGGGCTTAAGCCCCGGTTTCTTGTTTTTGAAAGTACATAACGACACTTTTACCCATTAGCGGATTTAATATTTTTTCTAAAGTCCGCGTAAGCCATGGCTGCTCCATTAAATCCCAGACTAACAATCTATGGTACAAGGCAATCAGTTTGGATTGTTCTTGTCGCTCCCAAAACATGCACTTTAACCACCAAAACGGCGCATGTAATGCGTGAGCCCAATGACGACGATTGTAATTAAAACCACGCTGTTCAATTTCATTACGTAAAGATACGGCATTAAAAATCCGCAAATGCCCGCCTTCAACTTGATGATAGGCACTACTAAACGCCCAACAGATTCGCTCCGGCCATGCACGTGGAACGCTGGCAACAAAGGTTCCCCCCGGTGCGAGTACTCGTTCAATTTCGCCTAATGCAGATTGATAATCCGGAATATGCTCAAGCACCTCTGAACAAATCACCACATCAAAAGTATTATCCGCAAACGGTAGAGACAAGGCGTTAGCAACCGACAAACCAAAACTTTTTCCAGCATTGTCGGGTTGATCAAAATCACTGAATTTTTCTGCAGTGATTTTAAGATCTTCAAAACCTAGATCGACACCGACGGCTTGAATATCGGCTTCTAAATAAGCAGAGATAACATGGCGTCCTTCACCGCAGCCAAGATCTAATACTTTGTCACCAGCAGAAAAATCAACATGCTTATAATTAACGGTTTGCATTGGCAACTCCTACCTGAATTGCATCGGCACTACTTTTTTCAATCGAGGGGTTCTCGGCAAGAGCAGTATCGCTGATATCACTATCAATAATTTGATAATAAAGCGCGCTCATTTCTTTAGCCGCCAAGGCCCAAGAGAATTTTTCTTCAATACGTTTACGACCAGCAGCACCGTAATGCGCTCGCAATTCCGCATCAAGCAGCAAAGCTTCAACTGCGCTAGCAATGGCATCGGCATCTTTTACTTCCACAGTGATTCCCGCATTGCCCACAACTTCGGGTAATGCACCACCATTGGTGGAAACAACTGGCACGGCGCAAGCCATAGCCTCACCAGCGGGCAATCCAAAACCTTCGTAGACCGAGGGAACAACCGCAACGCTGGAATGCGCATAGTGCTCAACCAGAGCCTCAGTTGAAATACCGTGCGCAAACTCAATATAGTCGGCAAGCTGTAAACGTTTAATTAGGGTTTCGGTTTCGCCACCGGGTTGCGGCTTGCTAACCAATAATAATTTAAGTTGCGGGTAACGTTTAACTAACGACGATAAAGCCAACAATAAATACCGCAGGCCTTTTAACGGTTGATCCGCTGAAGCCGTTGCCATAATTTGCCAAGGCTTACGTTCAATTTCTGGCATCGGAC
>CAJQQO010000123.1 GCA_905480475.1 uncultured Pseudomonadales bacterium
GCGCGAGCTTTTTGAAAAGAGCTATAGGACCTGGAGTTACGACGGCAACTCAGAAGACGAGGCCAAGAGCCACGAAGGCGAAATAAAGCAGCAGCAGCAGCAGCAGCAGCAGCAGCAGCAGCAGCAGCAGCAGCAGCAGCAGCAGCAGCAGCAGCAGCAACAGAGGAGCCATGCAGATAACGCAGTTGGACAAGGAGAGCAACCAATGCAAGCCGGCAAAACCCATAAATATAGCCACACCCAGACCTTCGCGTGAAACCAGTGAATATCGCAAATTATTAAAGCCACGATAAAAACATATGGGCTTACCTCAATGCCGCGCTCAGCCAGTAAATCTCGAACATCTCGATGACTTGGATTGAATCGGTGATACAGCCAGACGGCATAACTAAAAATCTCCGGCAGAAATCGATGGAGCGTGCTTGTATACATACACGGATTCTAGCTAACTCTGCTAGCTAACTTGTCAGCATCCTTATATCTATTCATCCGTTAGTTTTACCAATTTCGGCGAATTAACTTTTCAGTACCCGCTGGCCTTCAAACAACACCTACTGAGTCATTTGACGTAGGCACATAGTGGTTAAAGCGAATGGGAAACCTCTTCAAAATCAATAAAATATTTCTTGGCGATTTGTTATTTAAATCAAAATCCAAGTCTACTTACATAGACCAGCTGTATCACTTACTCAACAACTAGCTATTGCGATTATTCAACTAACCTATTTGGGGAACAAACACTATGAAAAAGTTAAACAAAGTCATGGGATCTACTCTTTTGGCAACCACCTTATCCTTTGGTGTTATAGCACCACCCGCCGTTGCGGAATTAGCATCCTCGGCAACTCTCGCCAGCTCTTATTTGTGGCGTGGTTTTGAGCTAGGCTCAGGCACACCAGTCGTTTCCGCGGATTTGGTTTATAGTAATTCAGGCTTTTATGGCGGTGTTTGGGTTTCATCGGGCGATACTGCGGCAGGAACCGAGTATGATTTATTTGCTGGTTATGGTGGTTCAATTGGCGATGATTTTACCTATGATATTTCTTATGTTACTTACGTCTATCCAACAGGTGCTTTTTTTGATACAGAAGGACAACCCGGCGATTTTGCTGAAATCGTTTTAAATTTGGGCTTTGGCCCTGTTTCTTTTACTTACAAAGATAATGTTGCCGGTGACAATGGCGGCTATGCCTTCACCAAAGATTATAAGTATTACTCACTTGACGCTTCAGTGGGGAAATTTGGCTTCGCCCTAGGCATGCATGACGAAGGCGTAGATTTAGCCGTAGTAACAGGCGATGCAACACACTTCGATGTCACTTATGCTGCGACCGAAAATTTGTCGTTTACCGTTAGTGCGATTGTTGATTCAGACTTTGCTAGCGAAGATGAGCCAGAACCAACCGTTGTTGCTTCTTATTCAATTCCGCTAATGTAATCCGCTAATCATTTTGAACTGATATAGTAATGTTTGCGATCATTACTGATAAACTTTCAGGTCCGCAGATGGACGTAATGTGTTTTTACCACATTACGTCCACTTATCTTGTTTCTTGATGATGGCTGATGCTCCTTGACTGGCAGTCAAATGCCAGTCTTTTTTGTAGCTAGCTTTTAACTGAGCACAATTAACCTAGCGTTAGCTATCGCAGCTAACATCAATTATTTTTATTTAACCCTCCTAATGCAGTAATTGCAGCCGTTGTACGATTCTCAACACCCAACTTTTTAAAAATTTGCTCTAGATGCTTATTGACAGTTCTTGGACTCATAGAAAGTATCATGCCGATCTCTCGATTAGTCTTACCCTGACTAATCCACAGCAACACTTCTGACTCCCGGTCGGTCAATACAAACATTTTTTTAAGTATTGTCTTATCAGAGTCACCCTGTAAATCAACAATTCTCAGAAGGCATTCATTATCAGCAGCCTTATCGACGAAACGAATATCAAATTCTAGCCCGTTCTGTGCAACACGAATCCCACGTTGCGGCTTAACTTCGGATTCAATAAGCTTTCGAATTTTTTTTGCCAAAGCTTGCTTGCGATCCTCTTCCGTTAAACGCAGCGTTTCAAAAACTTCATAAGCATGCGGTGTAGCCCAAAGGATTTCACCGAGTACATTGGCACAAAATAGATAGTGTCCAGAGAGATCCAATGCCTCTCTTGCACTAATTGTTGATCTTGCGCTAGCGAGATGAGCACGCATTCTAACGAGCAATTCTTCATGATTAATCGGTTTGGTAATATAATCGATACCACCCACCTCAAACCCCTTGATCACGTGCTCGGTATCACTTAAGCCAGTCATAAACATGACCGGTATATGCTCCAAATCTGGGTTAGCTTTAAGCGCTAGGCAAGTATCGAAACCATCCATAACCGGCATTTTGGCGTCCAATAAAATAATATCAGGTGTGATATTTTTGGTAATGGTAATTGCCTGCTGACCTTCAAGTGCAACTAGCACGGCAAGACCTTCAGCGTTCAACAATTGACTGAGCATACTCACTGCTACACTATCGTCATCGACCACTAACGCTACCCGCTTTTTCTTTTCTATATTAACAACCATGGTTTATCTATCCAAAAGTGAACTTATTTCTGTGTATTGATGCCGCGTTAAAAGCCCGCGTATTTGTTGAATAAAGTTTGGCGAAGCCAATTCATGTCTTTCCAATCGATCAATATGGTCTCGCAAGCCCCGCTCATACGCTACATTAGACATGCTTTTGAGCGTCAAAATATCTGAAAGAGGCGGATAATCATTTGCCGACAATGTATTGTTTGGCACCGGTGAAACTTCGACCCTATTATTCGCATCGATATTTTCCCGCCAATAAAGCCATTCGAGATCGAGAATTCCACCGATCTTCTCGAATAGATACCTAATATTTATTGGCTTAAGTAAGAAACCACCCTGATAATAATCTTCACCAAGAATGGCATCACCTTCGCGAAGGTTAGCCGAGATAAATAGTATGGGAGTTCGAATATCACGATTACGGAGTTCCCTAGCCAACTGCAGGCCTGTCATTCCTGGCATCGAGACATCTAACATAAATAAATCCGGCAAATAATTATCCATTTGCGCTAAACAATCGATGCCGTTAGTAGCTTCTAAAACAGTAAAACCCGTAGGCTCTAAAATACTTCTCATCATGTCTCTATGTAACGGATCATCATCAACGACCATTAACGATTTTCTCGCACCGCGGTAACCCTCAATATCTTTTTCGGAAACCGCAACCAATTCCGGATCCATAACACTGCTCATCAACAACTGCACTTGAAAGACGCTGCCTTTACCAACTTCACTCGAGACAGTGATATCGCCACCCATGATTTCAGTTAACAAACGCGTTATCGTCAAACCTAGTCCAGTACCAGGCACATAGGACAGATCCGGCATATGAACTTGCTCAAAGGGATCGAATATGCGCTCTTGATCTGACAAGGCGATACCACGACCAGTGTCTTCTACAGTAAATATTGCCGTCTCGCTGCGATAGTCAACAATAAATCGAACCTGTCCCTCGGCAGTAAACTTGATCGCGTTAGATAGTAAATTAATCAAGATTTGTCGTAGATGCTTTTCATCTACTTTGACATACTCTGGCAATCGACGATTAAATTGATAAGAAAAATCAATGCCTTTTTTTTCAGCTTGTATTTGAAACATTGAAATAATTTGCTCAAGTAAGCCAGGAAAATTAACCTCACTGGATAATATTTCTAACCTACCGGCTTCAATTTTGGAGATATCGAGCAACCCTTCAATAAGATCAGCCAGATATTCACCGCTACGGCGAATAATCTTCACCGAGTCTCGCGTTTTACCGCTTAGGTTTTTATCTTTTTCTAACAGTTGGGCATAACCCAATAAAGAATTCAGCGGCGATCTAAGCTCATGACTGATACCCGATAGATAGCGGCTCTTTGCCTGATTAGCGGCTTCTGCAATTTCCTTGGCCTCTTGCAAAGCGCGATCAGTTTCCGTGTGAGCAAATATTTCTGACTTAAGCAATCGCGTTTGACGCTGTGCTTCATCTTGCGCAACCCGATGGCTATCATGAATGAGCACAAAAACCCAAGCCAGTATGCCAGCAATTATCAGTAGAATAAAAAACGCTTTCAACAAAGCACTTTGCAAAAGCAACTCATCAACGTCAGACTCATAGGTGACTTGAAAGTAAATCATCGACAGTAAGCTAGCAATAATAAAACTTGAAAATAATAACATGCCAAGAAAATGGCCAAGCCTACTGTCGATTTTTCCGACCCAGTTTCCCGGTATATATTGCTCAGCAAATGACACTAACTGCTCGGAATAACGAGAATTGGTTTTACAGACATCGTGACATCGTGAATCCAATGAACAACACAATGAACAAATCGCATCATTATACGCTGGGCAATACGCCATATCTTCACGCTCAAATCGATTATCACAAATGCGACAAACCAATGTTTCACAGTCACTTTTCAAATCGCTATCATCGCGAGCAATGTAATAGCGGCCTTTAGTCCACCATGCAATCATAGGGGCAGCAATCAACGTGACCAGCAAGGTGATATAACAAGATAAGGCAGCCGCGACCGGGCCCATTAAACCAATATGCGCAATGATGCCAATGGCCGTTGCAATTAGCATCGAACCCACGCCAACCGGATTAATGTCATATAAACCCGAACGTTTAAAGTCAAACTTTTTGGGTCGCAAACCCAAAGGTAAACTTATCACTAAGTCGGCAACTAGCGAACCGAGCCATGCAAGTGCCACAATCGCATAGAAAGACAAAGTATCTTCCAGGAACTGGTATATACCCAACTCCATTAACACCAATGCAATAAAAACATTAAACACTAACCAAACAACACGACCTGGATGATTACGCGTAACGCGAGAAAAGAAATTGGACCACGCAATAGAGCCTGCATAAGCATTCGTTACGTTAATCTTTAATTGGGAGACGATAACAAACACGCCAACTAATAAGAGAATCACGTTAGGTGACGTCGTTAGGTAGCTAAAAGCAACGTGATACATCGTTGTCGGATCACTTGCCAAATCACCCGGCAAGCCACGTGAAAAAGCCAGCCATGCCAGAAATGAACCGATTAACATTTTCAATACGCCGATAAAAACCCAGCCAGGCCCAGCAGCTATCATCGAGGCTCGCCACTGCAGAGGATTTTTATCTTCCTCTGGCAAAAACCGCAAAAAATCTACCTGCTCACCAATCTGCGCAGCTAATGAAAAGATAACCGACGAAGCTAAGCCAAATAAAATAATATCAAACGAACCGTCAGAGGTCCCACTCACTTCGTATGTTGTCCAGCTCGAAACTAATTGCGTATCATGAAAAACAATTGCTACTAACGGCAGCATCTGCAAAAAAAACCACAAAGGTGTGGTTAACAATTGGAATCGACTAATTAACGTAATGCCATGGGTAACAAGCGGAATGATCACGATAGAACTAATGATATAGCCAATACTCAACGGAATACCAAGAACCAACTTCAACGCCATCGACATTATCGCCGCTTCGATTGCGAAAAAAATGAAGGTAAAACTCGCATATATCAATGATGTTATTGTCGAACCTATGTACCCAAAGCCTGCACCTCGTGTGAGCAAGTCAATATCAACACCATTTTTAGCTGCGTGATAACAAATCGGTATACCCATTAAGAAGATGATAAACATCGAAACAAAGATGGCGGTAAAGGTATTAAAAAAACCGTAGCTCAGCGTTAAGGAGCCACCAATAGCTTCTAGCGCCAAAAAAGAAATTGCACCAAGTGCAGTTATGGCAATTTGTTTTGAAGACCAGCGTCTAGCAGACTTTGCGGTAAAACGCAGCGAGTAGTCTTCCAATGTTTGGTCGGCCACCCACTGATTGTAGTTTCGGCGTACAGGAAATATTTGCTGATTTTGATTCATAGTCAAGCTGACGCCGTGGGTGATATCGAAAGATATACATCGAGTACTGAATACTGATGCACTTTTCATACCGTCAATAGACATCCTATAGAAAAAACCTAAAAGCCCACTTACGCGCAATGCGTATTGACTTTCTTGGACAGCCTGAAAAAACCACCTAACGCTTTATATACGTCAAACAACATAGCTTATTGAGTGTATCGACTCACAGTTAACTAACGTAGCTTAATGGAGCAATCAGCGAATTGCTGTACATCACTGTTTTTAACGATAATTTTGGCATAAGGCGGCAAACAGATTTTTATTTGATTGTTGATGCCCAACTGTCGCTCATCACGTTTATTGATAGGCAGCGCTCGCCTCATAACGTCTTAATGAAAATCGAAATCAATAGCTAAGAGGATTAAATGATGACTAAGCACAACCCATTTCGGTGCGCACGCACCACTTTGATGACGTTAGTAGCGTCAGTATCCGTAAGCCTCGCGCTTACGGCGAATGCAGCAAGCCTGCCAACCGCTGAGATCAATACCACCGGACTGGCAATTACGGATGATACCGTCACCGTTGGCATCTTACACTCGCTAACCGGAACCATGGCAATCAGTGAAACCGGCGCACAGGAAGCCGAGAAACTTGCCATAAAACAGATTAATGATATGGGAGGTATTCTAGGTCGAAAGATAGAAATTATTCAGGAAGACGGTGCCAGTGACTGGCCAACCTTTGCCGAAAAGAGTCGTAAACTGTTAGTCAGAGACAAGGTCGCCGCTGTTTTTGGCTGCTGGACTTCGGCATCACGAAAAGCCGCGTTACCAGTTTTTGAAAAAGAAAATGGTTTACTGTACTACCCGACATTCTATGAAGGATTAGAGCAGTCAAAAAATGTCATCTATACCGGGCAGGAAGCCACCCAACAGATACTAGATGGACTTAACTGGGTAGCGAAAGAAAAGAAAGCAAAGACTTATTATCTTATCGGCTCAGACTATATCTGGCCTAGAACCTCAATGAAAATTGCCCGCAAACATATTGAAAATGTTCTAGGTGGAAAAGTGGTTGGCGAGCAGTACAAGCCTTTAGGTGATACGCAATTTGGTTCGGTCATCAATAAAATACGCTTGAAAAAGCCCGATGTTATCTACGCGGCTGTAGTTGGTGGAAGTAATGTTGCTTGGTTTAAACAATTAAAAGCAGCAGGCATTACCTCTAAAAAGCAAACATTGTTAACCATATCAGTCACTGAAGACGAAGTGTTAGGTATCGGTGGTGAAAACCTAGAAGGCTTTTACTCGATCATGAAATACTTCCAAAGTCAGGACAACGAGAACAACAAGGCATTTGTCGCTGCGTTTAAAGAAATGTGGGGCGAAGACAGCGTGATTGGTGATGTCACACAAGCAGCATATCTAGGACCATGGTTATGGAAAGCTGCCGTCGAAAAAGCTGGCTCATTTGATGTCGACAAAGTTGTTGAAGCCTCGGAAACAGGTGAGATCGAACTGACTACCGCACCTGAAGGCTACGTGAAGTTACACCCCAATCATCACTTATGGAGTGTTGCACGAGTTGGAAGATGGAATAAAGACGGTCAAGCAACTGTTGTTTATGAGTCTGAATTGATTGAACCCGATCCATTCCCTGCTGGTTATCAATAAACACCCGCTACGGTTAGCTGACAAAGCGCAACAATAATGTCAGCTAACCGTTTTTACCTTACCTCAGATCGATCACTATTTTTATTGTTTGTCATTAGCTAAAAAGACGGAGACACCATCATGTTAGGCGGTTATACATACGGCGAACTAGGATCAATCTTAGCCATGCAAGGCTTCGCAGGCTTCAGTCTTTTTAGCGTTCTGCTCCTAATGGCATTAGGCCTAGCCATTATTTTCGGCCAAATGGGCGTAATTAACATGGCGCATGGCGAGTTTATGGCCGCCGGTGCTTATACAACTTATTTAATTGCAACACTCACCGAACAATACTTTCCTGCATTTATGCCTTACTACTTTGTTTTCGCAATCGTGGTAGCGTTTTTTGTCGCCGGCGCTTTAGGCTATCTGGCAGAGTTCGCACTAATAAGGCATCTCTACAAACGCCCGCTAGATACCTTGCTTGCGACCTGGGGGTTAAGCCTGATCATGCAACAGTCGTATCGTTCTATTTTTGGCGCCCGCGAAGTGAGCCCTACCCTGCCTGAATGGCTGCTCGGCTCGTATCAGCCTACCGATACGATTGATATTCCACTCAACGGTATGTTTGTTTTAGTGCTGACGGCGGTGGTGACATTTGCCGTATTTTATCTGATGTTTAAATCCCGCTGGGGGCTACGCGTGAGAGCCACTACTCAAAATAGAGTGATGAGCGGCGCAGTAGGCATTAACACCAATAAAGTAGACCGCTACACCTTTGCATTGGGTTGCGGTATAGCGGGGATTGCCGGTGCGGCATTTACCACAATTGCCTCGACAGGTCCGACTACAGGAACACTTTATATTGTTGATACATTTATGGTGGTTGTATTTGGCGGTGCTGCGAGTTTGTTTGGCACTATAGCCTCAGCTTTTTCTATCGCGCAAGCGCAATCGATTTTGGAATTTTTTATCAGTGGATCAATGGCCAAGGTCTACACATTGGTTACGTTGGTACTGATACTTATGTTTAAGCCCGAAGGATTATTTGCAAGCAAGGTTCGTCGTTAACGTATGGCGTTTTACACCTATGTATTTCTACAACAAGCCTTAACACGAATGATTGGAGAACATCTATGAGCTTTTTCTACAACAAATTAATCGGCGGCAAGGAAGGGTTAACCGGCCTTATTCTGCTCGCACTATTAATATTGGTGGTATTCCCGCTAACGCTCGACCTCTTCCGACTTAATCTTGTTGGCAAATATTTAACCTACGCATTTCCTGCTGTCAGCTTAGTTTTACTGTGGGGTTATGGAGGTATATTGAGTTTGGGCCAAGGAGTCTTTTTTGGTTTAGGCGGTTATGGAATGGCCATGTTTTTAAAACTCGAAGCATCCTCACCCGAAAACACTGCCATTCAATCAACACCAGGTATCCCGGACTTTATGGATTGGAACCAACTGACCGAGCTGCCGTGGTTCTGGGAACCCTTTAATAGTTTTGCATTTACCATTCTAGCAATTCTTATTATTCCGGCCGCTTTCGCCTATATTATTGGAGCGGCGATGTTTAAACGTCGCGTTGGTGGCGTTTACTTCGCCATTATCACTCAAGTTATTGCGGTGATTCTTACAATTTTAATCGTTGGCCAACAAGGCTACACCGGCGGAATCAACGGCATTACTGATTTACGTACCCTCAATGGCTGGGACATGACAAGCGATAGCGCAAAGTACATATTTTACTTTATTAATTGCGCGCTATTACTCTGTATCGTTTTGTTATCTCGATTTATTTTGACCAGCAAATTTGGCAGCTTACTGCTGGCAATTCGGGATAAAGAAGATCGTGTACGTTTCTCTGGTTACGACGTTTCGAATTTTAAGATTTTTATTTATTGCTTTGCCGCTCTCATATCAGCCATCGGCGGCGCGATGTTCACATTACAAGTTGGATTTATGTCACCGTCGTTTGTTGGCATCGTACCGTCAATTGAAATGGTGATATTCGCAGCAATTGGTGGGCGCATGTCTCTCATCGGAGCAATCTATGGCACGCTGCTTGTTAACTTTGGAAAAACCGCTTTTTCTGAAACATTTCCGGAGCTTTGGTTATTCCTAATGGGCGGGTTATTTATCTCCGTAGTCATGCTCTTTCCTAATGGTCTTGCCGGTTTATGGAATGACTACAAGCATCATCTTACCAATCGGTTTGCATTTATTACCAAACGGTTTAAGAGCCAAAAAACGTTGACCAGACCAACCAATGCTGAATCAGAAAGCCTTAGCTAAGGCAGTTTGACCCGCGCATAAACTACGGCATTTAAGCAAGACTAGCACGCTTTAAACCATGGAGTAAGTATGAGTACATCAACTGATTTAACACTGGCAATAGAGGATCTTACCGTCTCTTTTGATGGGTTTAAAGCGGTAGACAGCTTGAATCTTTACATCGACAAAAACGAACTGCATGTTGTTATTGGGCCAAACGGAGCGGGTAAAACCACAGTGCTCGATTTGATTTGCGGAAAAACCAAAGCCAGCTCTGGCAGTATCAAATTTTTAAACAAAGAACTAACCGAATTAGCGGAACATGAAATTGTTCGAGCCGGTGTTGGCCGGAAATTTCAAACCCCTTCGATTTACGAAAATCTTACAGTGTTTGAAAACTTGGAAGTCTCCTACCCTTATGGGCGAACCGTTATTGGCTCTTTATTTTTCAAACGCAATAACGAAGTGGTGAAAAAAATACATCAAATAGCAAAAGAAATTATGCTTGAAGACGTATTAGATACTGAGTCTGCACTACTTAGCCACGGACAGAAACAGTGGTTGGAAATCGGTATGTTACTGATTCAAGACCCACAACTGCTAATGTTAGACGAACCTGTCGCGGGTATGAGCGTTAAAGAGCGCGAGCAAACGGCTGAGTTATTAAAAAAAATATCGAAAGGTAGATCTGTACTGGTAATAGAACATGATATGGAATTCGTAGAACAGATCGCACAAAAAGTCACCGTACTTCATCAAGGCAAAATTCTCGCCGCCGGACAAATGGACAAAGTCCAAAAAGACCCAAAAGTGATTGAAGTATATCTTGGTCATTGATGCAAAGTGTCAGCAACAATAAGTGATTCCAATGAGGTTATTATGTTAGACGTCTCAAATTTAAAAGTATGTTACGGCCAAAGCGAAGTCATTCATGGCCTGGATTTTTCAGTTAAAAAAAATGAAACATTAGCCATTATGGGCCGCAATGGGATGGGAAAAACGACGCTGTTTAAATCGTTAATTGGCATACTTCCATTGTCGCAAGGCGAGATTTGTATTGACAACATCAACGTCACGAATAACGAAACTTACCAGCGTGTCGTAAACGGCATCGCCTACGTACCACAGGGTCGGATGATTTTTCCTACCCTAACAGTTCAAGAGAATATTGAAACCGGCATGGAAGTATCAAAAATGAAAAAGATTCCTGATGATATCTATGCCCTATTTCCTGTCCTACGAGAAATGCGGCACCGCAAAGGCGGCAACCTCTCTGGCGGGCAGCAACAGCAACTGGCAATAGCACGCGCATTGGTAACTAATCCTAAGGTTCTTTTATTGGATGAACCGACCGAAGGCATTCAACCATCGATCATAAAAGACATTGCTAATGTACTTAACGAAATTAAAAAACTACGCGAAATCACCATTATTGTTTCAGAACAGGTGTTGAGCTTCACTATGGCCGTTGCCGATCGTATTATCGTAATTGATAAAGGTAATTTTATTCATGAAGATACACGTGACAATGTAAACATCGAAAAAATACGGGGTTATTTGTCGGTGTAGGCGGCAAATTAGCCCAGTCAATGTCTACGACCTACCTCCCGCCATACCAAAATTAGCGCCCTAGCCTATTGCTCGTAACGCCACCTTACGTAAAGCAAAACATATTGCCTTATCGCTAGTCGCTACAGATCTACTCCACAGCGATCAACAATCTTATACGCGCCTTTAAATATACCAAGAGCACCAATCTGCGGTGTTTTGCGTGAATCCTATATCTTTTTTTTTGCTTGATTCTCCTACCATGCAGTTTTTTATTATTGGTGAGTTTAATAGAAAAACTCTATGGCTATGTCAAATAACGTAAGTCGTTAGGCCTGATAACGAATGGTTGTTTGCCCTGTAAATCGCGATAGTAAACGCATGAGGAGATGTGAGTGGAGTTAAGCAATCTAATGCTATTGACCATTTTGGCATTGAACGTTGTTAGCTTGTAATTGCTGTGCTCTAGGTACCAGCCTAGCCAATCAGCTATCGCATATTCTAAATAGCTCGCTAACCATAACCAATTAAAAGGTAGGAGAAAACCCATGGCAGAGACAATTATTAAGGTTGATCTCAAACAGTCCGCATATGAAAACGATAAGATTCATAATCGCTGGCACCCCGATATTCCAATGGCAGCCACGGTAAAACCTGGCGATGATTTCATTATCGAATGCATCGATTGGACAGGCGGCCAAATAAAAAATGATGATGATGCTGCAGATGTACGCGATGTAGATCTGACACAGGTTCATTTTCTTTCTGGCCCGGTTGGCGTTGAAGGAGCCGAACCCGGCGATTTATTGGTGGTGGATATTCTGGACATTGGCACCTTCGATGATAGCCAATGGGGCTTTAATGGTTTTTTCTCTAAACAAAACGGTGGCGGTTTTTTAACGGAACATTTTCCTGAAGCGCAAAAATCGATTTGGGATTTTAGCGGTATGTTTACCAGCTCGCGTCATATACCCAGTGTTGAGTTCGCGGGCCTAATACACCCCGGTCTTATCGGCTGCTTACCGTCAAAAGAAATGTTAGAGACATGGAATAAACGCGAGCAAGAGTTGGTAGACACCGACCCTGAACGCGTACCGCCTTTGGCCGCTATGCCTTACGGTGATACCGCACATATGGGCCGTATGAGCCCAGACGACGCTAAAGTTGCGGCGGCAGAAGCTGCGCGTACTGTCCCACCTAGGGAGCATGGTGGCAACTGCGATATTAAAGATTTGTCTCGCGGTTCGAAGGTGTATTTTCCTGTATATGTTGAAGGTGGAGGCTTAAGTGTTGGAGACTTACATTTTAGCCAAGGCGACGGCGAAATTACTTTTTGTGGCGCAATTGAAATGGCCGGCTGGATTCATTTACGAGTGAATCTGGTTAAAGACGGCATGTCAAAATACGGGATCAAGAATCCTATTTTCAAACCGAGCCCCATCACTCCTAAATACGACGACTACCTAATCTTTGAAGGCATTTCAGTTGATGAACAAGGCAAGCAGCATTATCTCGATGTCAATGTTGCCTATCGACAAGCCTGTCTGAATGCCATCGAATACATGACCAAGTTTGGCTATTCCAAAGCACAGGCCTATGCAATTTTGGGTTGTGCACCAGTGCAAGGACATATCAGCGGCGTGGTCGATATACCGAACTCTTGTGCAACTTTATGGCTGCCCACCGATATCTTTGATTTCGATATTCAGCCGAATGCTGATGGACCGAAAAAAGAGATCGATGGTAGTGTCGAAGTTCCACTCGCTCCTGATTTATAGCAGCGCGTAAGCGTTATATTACTTACTTAATCTGAGAGATGCGTTGGCAATACTATTATTGCCAACGCAAGGATACCGCAATGCCACTTTACGATTACAAATGTAGTGACCATGGTTTATTTCATGAGCTTGTGCCCATGGACAATCACCAACAACCGCAATCATGCCCAAGCTGCCATAAACTCTGTGCAAGAATCATTATGATGGCGCCGGATTTTCTAGATATGTCAAAAGAAGCGCGTAATGCGCATAGCACTAATGAACGCAGCCAGCACGAACCCATCACCTCAAGCAAGGAAAGTCGCGATACTAAACATGGTAGCGGGTGCGGATGTGAACACACGCAAAGCAAAAAAAGTAAGGTCATGTACTTAGCCGATGGCAGTAAAATTTTTCCATCGCAACGCCCTTGGATGATAAGTCACTAAGCAGTTTTTGTAGCAGAATTTTAAGCTGATTTTTGTTTAACATTTATTTACGCGACTTTGCATATCATTCACAAACGAAGTGATAGCAAATCGACATCTAGCTAGCTATTTATCAACCAGTGATATTAATACAGAGGTAATCTATGCAAGTACTAACAATATTTGGTCAGCGATTCGCAATCCTGCTTTCTGTTTTCATTCCGAGTTTGCTAGCGAGCTTTTCAGTACGCGCTCATAGCGGAGAACATACAGCGTCATCCGATATCGCGACATTTATCGCGCATAGCAAGCATATCTTCAGTCAGGTCGACCATCTTGGTGCAATGTCTCTGATCGCCATCACTGGATTAGCCATGGCGTGCTTAGGCCAAAAAATAGTTCGCAACATCATTCACAAAAAGGATCACAGTAAAAAAACAATA
Source organism: uncultured Pseudomonadales bacterium (assembly GCA_905480475.1). Classification (GTDB taxonomy): domain Bacteria; phylum Pseudomonadota; class Gammaproteobacteria; order Pseudomonadales; family UBA7434; genus UBA7434. The sequence goes on from CAJQQO010000123.1 coordinate 14,035, forward strand.
ATTTCCCAAAGAAGCAATTCGCTAACTCCGCTTCGCCATAAAAAACTGCCACAATCAAGCGCATAGACTCAATAGCGCCGAAATCCTGCTGCTGCGATAAATAAATATGTTAGAGCCCTTAGAAACAGAAATGACACCAACAACCGCTCCAACATGGCAAGCAGACATTGCGATTCGTCTATCACATTCGAAATATGGAACTCGATTAAGCCATTGCCAACACCGCGGACCTTTGTATATTCAAAAACCGTTTTATCCAGAGGGTAAGCATCATGCACATCTTTACTTATTGCACCCTCCAGCTGGAATTGTTTCTGGCGACACACTGACCATGAATCTACACGTAGACCCGAATGCTGCAGCATTAATGACTACACCTGGTGCAACTGTCGTCTACAAAGCACGGGAATCCAATCCAACACAACGTCAGATCATCAATTTACACATCGCGAACAATGCAACGCTGGAATGGTTACCGTTAGAAACCATCGTTCACAACCATGCATGCTTTGAAGCCACAACGATTATCAATATGGTATCCAGTAGCCACTTTTTCGGCTGGGAAATTACTAGCCTTGGCCTTCCCGCAAGCGATCAACGATTTACGAATGGCAGTTTTAAACAGCGATACCAAATTGTCGTCGACGGCAAAAACGAATTTATTGATCAAATGAAAATCGACGACAGCAATCGCCACATTTTACTGGCGAGTAAAGCCGGCATGCAAAACCGGATGATTAGCGGTTTTTGCGTATTTGGACCCGTTGCAACGGGTAATCGAAGCGAAGGCCGACACAGCGATGATCAACTGGAACGACTTCGGCAGCAACAACTCGAACAACAAGCTCAATCAAATACCGACCGCAATAGCGATTATCAAAGTAGTATCACACGGCTGGGTAATTTTTATGTGGGCAGATACCTAGGCGGTAGCGCAGAGCAAGCAAGAAAACAATTTACCTTATGGTGGTCGGTTGCCCGGCAAGAAATACTAGGCAAAGAAGCCTGCACACCCAGAATCTGGGCCAACTAGCTAAAGACTATACACAATCGTTAGAGTGAAATATCGATGGAACTACTGCCCAGAGAAAAAGATAAATTATTGGTGTTTACCGCCGCATTATTAGCGGAGCGTCGACTTAATCGCGGTATAAAACTTAATTACCCGGAAGCCATGGCCTACTTAACACTCGAAATTATGGAAGGTGCCCGTGAGGGAAAAACCGTTTCTCAACTGATGGGTGAGGGCAAAAAAATTCTCAATATTGACCAAGTAATGGATGGCGTTGCAGAGCTAATTCCCGAAGTACAAGTGGAAGCTACGTTTAAAGATGGCACAAAATTGGTGACCGTACATAACCCTATTATCTAGCGCTTTAATAGCATTTATCAAAATTGGCGGCGAATACATTAGTGCAATTATACAGGTAAATAAAATGCATACGAAAAGGTTAACTTATGAAACCCGGTGAAATTTTTGTAGACCAAGGCGACATTGAAATTAATATGGGGCGAGAAACGATAACGCTGCTAGTTGAAAACCAAGGTGATCGCCCCATTCAAGTCGGCTCACACTACCATTTTTACGAGGTTAATCCCGCCCTCAAGTACGACCGAGAAAAAGCACGGGGATACCGCTTGGATATTGCATCAGGCACTGCAGTGCGATTTGAAGCAGGGCAAGACCGAACCGTACACCTTGTCGCATTTGCCGGCAATCGAAAGATATTTGGTTTTCGCGGTGAGATTATGGGAGCACTCGATGCTAAAGAATAATAATGAGCCAAACAATTGTTCACTTAACCATATAAAGGCAAACCATGACTAAGATTAATCGTCATGCCTATGCATCTATGTTTGGCCCAACCACCGGTGACCGTGTGCGCCTCGGTGATACAGCGTTGATAATAGAAGTTGAAAAAGACCTCACTAACTACGGTGACGAAGTCAAATTTGGTGGCGGCAAAACTATTCGCGATGGTATGGGGCAAAGTCAATATAGTTGCGCTAAAACACCAGACACTGTTATCACCAATGCACTCATTCTCGATCATTGGGGTATTATAAAAGCCGATATTGGTATTAAAAACGGTCTTATTGATAGCATTGGGAAAGCCGGCAATCCCGACATACAAAACAATGTCAACATTATCATTGGCCCTGGCACAGAGATCATTGCTGGCGAAGGTAAAATAGTCACAGCTGGCTGTATTGACGCCCATATCCATTTTATTTGTCCGCAACAAATCGAAGAAGCACTGATGTCCGGTGTGACAACGATGATCGGCGGAGGCACCGGCCCCGCTACCGGGACAAATGCGACGACCTGCACGCCAGGGCCATGGCATATCGGCAAAATGTTACAAGCCACCGATAGCATGCCGATGAATTTTGGCTTTCTTGGGAAAGGTAATTCAAGCTTACCCATTGCTTTAGAAGAACAGCTGGCTGCGGGTGCTTGCGGCCTAAAGCTTCATGAAGACTGGGGTACTACGCCTGCCTCTATCGACAATTGTCTATCGGTCGCCGAAAAATACGATGTTCAAGTAGCCATTCATACGGATACCTTGAATGAGTCAGGATTTGTGGACGATACCTTAGCCGCATTTAAAGGACGAACAATACACACCTACCATACTGAAGGTGCAGGTGGTGGTCACGCGCCAGATATTATTCGTGCATGCGCAGAGCCCAACGTATTACCTTCATCAACAAACCCCACCCTACCCTATACCCATAATACAATTGATGAGCATCTTGATATGCTTATGGTCTGTCACCATTTGGACCCATCGATTCCAGAAGATGTAGCATTTGCTGATTCACGAATTCGTAAAGAGACTATCGCTGCTGAAGATATTCT
>CAJQQO010000124.1 GCA_905480475.1 uncultured Pseudomonadales bacterium
CCACCCGATAGCGAACCACTAGGCGTTTTTCAAAGGTTTCAATATGAATATCAGAGGCGTTTTCTTTAACGGCTTCAGTTAGCAAGGCGTTAATCAAACGAATAATCGGCGCGTCATCTTCTTGTTCGAGTAGATCTTCCGATTCGGGAACAGAGTCAGCCAAACTAGCCAAGTCCATCTCATCACCTAAATCTTCAACCATTTGCATGGCTTCGTTATTACGGCTTTCATAGGCCCTAGCGAGCAACGCATCAAAGCGACTGGCTTTAATCGCTTCGCACGCAAAGGTAACGCCAAGAAAACGTTGGATCTCAGCCACGACACTATGCTCGATTGTATCTTTGTGATACAGCGTTATTCTTTTGCCATCATCCAGCACATAACCGCCTGAGCGTTTAGCAAAGGGAAACGGCAATAAGGGTTTGGCAAGCTCATCACCTGAACCAGAAGATTGTTCGTCATTTTCAACACTGTCAAAATCGTTATCCGAATCAGTGCCGAGCAGAGAATTTATATAACTTTCCAATATCTGACCTCAATACGTCAAATGTTTAATCGTGAACTACCGGTTTGCCTTTGTTAAATGGCAACGCTCTAACAGCTAAGCATAGCCACTACGCCGCTTAATAGTATTCTTGTCGATCAGCTATTTCTAAGCCAGCTGTAACTAAGCTAATTGTGAAAAACCTTTGCAATTTACTTAATTCTTGCTTAATCGCAGTACAAACTTTGCGTCAATCCAATACCGATTTCGCAATCAATATGCCTACTGGTCGTGGCTGTTGTCAGCGTGGATCGGGTAAAAGCACGCAAACTGCTTAAAAAACAATCCAGAATAAAGCGGTTTAACTAGCCCAAAGCAACTGTCAGTGGTCCGTAATACAACAAAGCAAAGCTATTGGCACGCAAAGTCGATCGCTTTTTATGCAGCCAAGCACTGTGCTCTGACCGCAACAGACTTATTTCGCTCAATTTATTTTCAGAGAATACACTCAGTATATGGCAGGTAAAAGATTTTTGGAGGTCTGCCACAAAAATTGACAACACTTTATAGGATTCGCGGGTAAATTATTGGAAATTATTAGGTTTTCAAACAAATTGAGCGCGCATGCAACCTCTTTGCCCTGTTAGCGGTCTATAATAAACCACAGCTTCGTCGACAGCTTAATCTCAGACAAGTCTATAGATAGATTTTGCTTGATCCTATGTTGGCGCGGGTTAAATTAGTGGCTTATGCAGCGGTCTAGGATCGGCTAAATAGCCTTTAGCGCCCAATCAAGCGTTTAGAGCAATGAAATGCCAAGTCCAGCATAAGTCGATAAGATAAAGAGCCAAATCTTTTAATATGCAAACATCCATACAAAGCATGTTCCAAACGCTAATGGCCAACCCTGTGGTTGCCGCCGGCAGCGCTGCCGTCGCAGCGGCAGCCATAATCGCGCTGTGGAGCTCGGGTATGCTACTTAGCACCCTGCTTTACCAACCGACATTGAATATTCGCAACACCGTAGACACGCAAGTAAGCGCAGACATCAATCCCTCAGAAATTAGCAACCGCAATTTCTTTGGCCTAGCTGACGCTGAACCGACCATCATGCTGGATCAATTACCCGAAACTAAACTTGAATTGGTTTTACGTGGCGCATTTGCGGCTCTGGATGAAGCCAACGCCGGCGCAATTATTGAAGACGACAGAAAAATCTCACAGCATTACGCGGTTGGTGATGAAGTGCCTGGTGATGCAACGCTTAAGTCCGTCCACAATGATCGAGTAGTATTGGTAAGAAACGGCATTTTCGAAACCTTATACTTTCCGGATGCGCAGACAGAGAAAGATCCCTCAGGTGATATCGTGCGATCAGGCTTTGATAACAACTCCAGACCATCAACTGATTTAACCAGAGTGTCGGCATCGGAAGCACAAGCCAGACGTGATGCTATCCGTGAAAGAATTAACAAATTAAAAAATCAGAAGAAACGATAAGTTAAACCCACTGATTAAATGCTATAGCTAAGGGTGAACCGCTTGCAGATCGAACAAGAACCAACACTATATCCAGTCTATCTACGTCGCCGGCTTAAGCTGTCGGGCGGGATAAACGCAATACTGCTAACGCTGACGCTTATCTTTTCAGCTTTTGCCGCAGGCCAAAACAATAGCGCAGCAACGACAATTTCCCCACAGCAAGCGCAGCCCGAAACATTTACCATGAATATGCGAGAAGCGGATATTCGTGGTTTTATCCAATGGGTAGCCAATCGAACTAACAAAAATATTGTGGTGCACCGAAATGTTAAAGGCACAGTCACCGTTATCGCCACCCGCGCAGTATCTGCCGATGAAGCTTACGAATTATTTCTAACTATATTACAGCTCAATGGCTTTGCCGCAGTGAATATTGAGGGTGGTATTAAAGTGATACCTGATGCCGATGCCAAAACCAGTAATATTCCGTTTGATGGCCAACAGAAAAACAATGGTGGCATCGTCACAGCCTTAATTGATGTCGAGCATGCCGAAGCGAACCAACTGATGGGGCTACTGCGACCGCTAATGCCTGCGTCTGCACATATTGCCGTTTATCCTCCCAGCAATACCTTAATTATTACTGATACCTCATTAGGCCTTAAGAAGATCAAGAAGATTGTTACCATTCTCGACAAAGCCGATAGTAAGATCGATTTGGATATTGTGCCGGTGATCCACGCTTCGGCTGAAGATATTGTATCGACGCTAAAGTCAGTGGTTATTGCCTTATCTGGTGGCGCTGCACAACAGCAACCGCAAGATAAAGTTGAGTTTGCCGTTGATAGTCGCTCAAACTCCATTCTTATTACCGGTATTGCCTCCAAGCGTCAGCAGATTAGAGAGCTTATCTCCCGCCTAGACAAACCACTTGATGGCGAAGGTAATACGCAAGTTATTTATTTAAATTATATTGAAGCGAGTGAAATCTCACCGATACTAAAAAGTGTGGGTGATAGCGTGCTAAAAGATAATAAAACCGAAGAACTTAAAAACTTTTCGATTGAATCAAGTGAAACCACTAACGCCCTAATCATTACCGCACCACCGGGTTTATTAAATAATTTGCGCTCGGTGATTGAGCAGCTGGACATTCAACGCGCACAGGTTTTAATCGAAGCGGTTGTTGTGCAAGTTTCTGGCGATGCTGGCGAAGACTTTGGCGTGGTCTGGGGTGGCTCCGAACTGTATGATGAAAACCGTACCGGTGGCGTCGGCGCAGTCAATGTACCGGCAGCTAATGCAAACTTCGATGGTCTGATTACGGCGGCCGCATCAACAAGCGATAGCACCGATAGTACAACTGCGGCTAACAATATTGCCGCCGGGGTGCTAAGTGGCTCAGGCTTAACCTACGGTTACTTGGAAGATGGCAACTTAATTGCTGCCTTGCGCGCGATTACCAGTAAAAACAAATCCAATATTATGTCTACCCCAACAATTGTGGCATTGGATAATGAAGAAGCTAGCTTATTGGTTGGGCAAAACGTACCGTTTATTACCGGCAGCTCAACCTCTTCGGGCGCAACCACGGCAAACCCTTTTCAAACCATACAGCGTCAGGATATTGGTATTACGCTTAAGGTTACGCCAAGAATTAATCAAGGCGACTCCATTACGCTTGAAATTGAACAAACCACAGAAAATGTTTCGCAAAATACCACCAGTGGCGCGGCCGATTTAATTACCGAAAAAACTGAAATAAAAACCAGTGCATTAATACGCGACGGACAAGTATTAGTGTTAGGCGGATTGATTCGTGAGGATGATGTGCAGAGTCGTACGCAAGTGCCGATACTTGGCGACATTCCGCTACTAGGCAGACTTTTCCGCTCCAACTCTAGCAGCAAACGTAAGAATAACCTGATGGTATTTATCCGCCCGGTTATCTTAAAAGATCAAATGCAAATTAGCGGTATCACCGCCCAACGCTATGCATTTATGCGCGAA
>CAJQQO010000125.1 GCA_905480475.1 uncultured Pseudomonadales bacterium
AGTGGTGAGTTTGCCGCATGGTTGGGGGCATAAACGTAAAGGTGTAAATATGCAAATTGCATCTGCGCAAGAAGGTGTTAGTTGTAATGATTTAACGGATGAAAAGTTGATTGATAAAGCCAGTGGTAATGCAGCACTTAATGGTGTGCCGGTTAGGGTGGTGGTCGTTTGATTTTTTATTTTTGATTGATTCAATTCCTCTCTGTTTTTTTAACCCTGACAATCCACCGACTCCTAGGCTGACTGGGGGATCAATATATTGACTGTGTGTTTAACTACGGGTTTTGCGGCCGCAATTTATGTAATTAAAAACTTGAAGTTCTATATCGCATAAACCATGCTGCTTTCCTGAATAAGTGTAAAATTTAAAAAGAACGGTATCTATTAATAAATGCTGCGCAGGTACCAGTCACAGCTATATCGTGAGTGCTTAAGTAGATCGCTAAGAGCGACTCTACAGACTTTTTCGTTTAATAAAAAAGGTAGGCTATGAAGTATTTCTCTCCACTAATTCCCTTTCTAGCCGGTTGGGCTTTATTACTGATTACTATGAGTTTTTCTGAAATTAGTTTAATTAACGGCTTATTGCAATTATTGTTATTTGCTCTCGTTGTATGCCTACCCACTTGGCGCACAGGCCGAATGTCGTATGTTGATATTGGCTGGCCGTGGGGGCTTACCGTAATTGGTATAGTGACTTGGTTGTTTAGCTCCGGTGATCCGATACGCGTTGCGATTGTAAGTATCGCTTATATCTTTGCTGGTGGTCGTATGGGAATTGGTGCTATTCAACTCTTGCGATTAGGCCACTTAAATACCGAGCTGCCTCGATATGAATTTCAAAAGCGTCGTTGGGCGAAGGCGGGCAAAACCAATACTGTTTTGGCAATGCAAATTGAAGCAATTTTACAAGGCTTAGCTAATGCAGCATTTTTGGCGTTTCCTGCATTTATCATTGCCGCAAACCCGAGTGCAGAAATTTCGATATTTGAGATACTGGGTATTATTATTTGGTTGAGTTCTTTTGTAATGGAATCCCTTGCCGACAAGCAAAAGTTAAGCTTTTTAAGATCAATGAAATCATCGGGTAAGAAAAATACTGTATGTAATGTTGGTCTATGGAAGTACAGTCGCCACCCAAATTATTTTGCAGAGTGGATGGTGTGGAATGCGCTAGTGATTGCCGCGATACCGTCGTGGTTGGCGCTATATTCGTCTGAGCATATTGTGGTATTTGCGTTGTTAGGGGTTGGTTTGCTACTTGTTTCAAGATTTATGTACACCACCTTGGTTCGATATACCGGTGCAGTGCCCGCTGAATTTTATTCAGTACAGAAAAGACCCGAGTACAAAGCTTACCAGCAAACAACGAATATGTTTTTCCCTGGACCTAGAAAACACTAGTGGAACGGCGGGCACAGAATTTGCGAAGTTCTTATTGGTTCAAGTCCGGATGTAAATTTAGCGTGTTTAAGTGAGAATGTTTAGCCGAACTGGCTCTGATAAATTATGGTGCCCAGGAGAGGACTTGAACCTCCACCTTCTTGCGAAGACCAGCACCTGAAGCTGGCGTGTCTACCAATTTCACCACCTGGGCGTATTAACTAGATGGGTTTATGTCTAAATTGTTACTGTTCGGCTAACCTGTGTCGACACGCTACGCGTGGCCGTTCACGCACATCCGGTGCTCCACGGCACTTGGCCATCCTGGCCATCGTCTACCAATTCCACCACCTAAACATGTTAGTTAGAGATCGGCTTGCTCTGTATGACCAAAGCACTAATGGCTTCCAAGACCCAACGCGGAGCGCACTTTAACGACCCCTTATCCAGCTGTCAATTTCTTCTGTCAATTTTACCTGCTTCGCCGTTATAAACACTTTTACTTCCACCTAATGATGTTATGGTAATCAACATTATAGAAATCAAAAAATTTTCAAATTCCCTAATATTCGAGGTGTCTGTGGCCAAGCGCTCAAACAAAAATAAACCTAAAAACCGCTCTGATAATGCGGCAGATCCTCATGCTGATCGAGAATCACGCAATTATGAAAACCCCATTGCGAGCCGTGAACTAATTTTAGAGCTTATTAAAGAGGCCGGTGCTTTAAGTCGTCCGCAGCTTATTAAAGAATTAAATATTAAGGGACAAGAGAGCCGCGAAGCTTTGCGCCGTCGCTTAAGAGCGATGGAGCGCGATAACCAAATTTTATTTCGTAAACATGATGAGAGTTTTTATATCCCCGAGAAGCAATCGCTGTTGCAAGGAATTGTAGAAGCACATCGCGATGGTTACGGTTTTTTGTTGCTAGACGGGCAAGAGGATATTTATCTTAGCGAGCGTGAAATGCGCCAGGTGTTTCATGGCGATGAGGTATTGGTTCGACCCGCTGGCCGCAGTCGACGCGGTGGAGTTGAGGGTAAGATCGATAGCGTTGTTAAACGCGCTAACGAATATCTTGTGGGGCGGCTTGCTCGTGAGTCCGATTTATATTTTGTGGTGCCAGATAACCCGCGCATCGGTCAGGATATTTTATTACCTAAGGGTATCCATAGTTTGGAAGTGGAGCCGGGTGATTATGTTAGCGTTAAGATTATTGCTTACCCCACTCAGCGCACACCGGCAGAAGGTGTGATCGATGAAGTCCTTGGTAGCGCACTCGCTCCCGGATTAGAAATCGATTTGGCTATTCGCTCCCACGATCTTCCTTACCGTTGGCCCGATGCAGTTATTGCCGAAGCGGGTAAGCTGGACGATGAGCCGGAAGAAAGCGATAAACAACATCGTGTTGATTTACGCGATTTACCGCTAGTCACCATTGATGGCGAAGATGCTAGAGACTTTGATGACGCGGTTTATTGTAAGGCGCGCAAAGGCGGTGGTTTTACGCTTTGGGTGGCTATCGCCGATGTATCGCATTATGTGCCTGTGGGGTCTGCGCTTGATCAGCAAGCCTATGAGCGAAGTACCTCGGTGTATTTTCCTGGTCGAGTTGTGCCTATGCTGCCGGAAGCAATATCCAATGGTTTGTGTTCGCTTAAGCCCGATGTTGATCGTTTATGCATGGTAAGTGAAATTGATATTAGTGCGCGCGGTAAAGTTACTCGTCACCAGTTTTATGAAGCCGTGATGCATTCTCACGCGCGACTGACTTATAACGAAGTCGCTGAGGCGCTTGGCTTAACAGAAAAATCTCCGCGTGCAGGTTTAATGAAGCGCCTGCAAGGTTTGATGCCCGAGCTAGAAAATCTTAATTCGCTTTATCAATGTTTGCGCGCCGAGCGAAGCAAACGTGGTGCTATTGATTTTGAAACGACAGAAACCAAAATTATTTTTAATGCCGATAGAAAAATTGAAACCATAGCGCCGGTATTTCGTAACGATGCGCATAAAATTATTGAAGAGTGTATGTTATGCGCTAATGTTGCGGCAGCTAATTTTTTAGCTTCGCAAGAAAAGCCAGTTTTATATCGTGTGCATGAAGGGCCTAAAGAACAAAAGCTCGATAACTTGCGCTTGTATTTAGGTGAGCTGGGTTTAAGTCTAAGTGGCGGTTTAAAGCCGAGCCCTAATGATTACCAAGTATTGATGCAAGCGATTGAAGGGCGACCCGATGCGCATTTAATTCAAATTATGATGCTGCGTTCACTTAGCCAGGCTGTGTATCAGCCGGATAATGAAGGTCACTTTGGCCTGGCCTATCCCGCCTATTTACATTTCACCTCGCCTATTCGCCGCTATCCCGATCTGTTAGTTCATCGCGCTATACGCAGTGTTATTCGCTCGCGCAAAAACGATGATCAAGTCCGCAAAGTACCGGGTACAAAACCGATTGCTAAAAAGCATATTTATCCCTATGAAATGACGGATATCGTTGCTGCGGGTATCCACACTTCAATGGCTGAACGCCGCGCCGATGATGCGACTCGAGACGTAACAGCTTGGCTTAAATGCGAGTACTTGCAAGATCGAATCGGTGAGTCCTTTGCCGGAGTGATATCGGGTGTTACTCGCTTTGGTTTATTTGTCGAACTTAAAGATTTATATGTTGAAGGCTTGGTGCATATTAATAATCTCGGCAACGACTTCTTTCACTTTGATCAAGCGCAACAGCGATTGCTTGGCGAGCGAACCCGTAAGGTTTATCGTCTGGGTGGTGCTATTGATGTGGTGGTCGCTCGTGTTGACTTGGATGAGCGCAAAGTTGATTTGGAAATAAACGCGGTGGCGAAGCGGGGCGGAGTTAAGAAAGCTTCGGCTAAGAAGGGAGCGGATAAAAACACAGCGGGCAGAAAAGGCTCTGGCAAAAAAGCAGACCCGACTAAAAACAAAACCGGTCAAAAAGATAAAAAGAAAAATAGCGGTAAAAAACGTAAAGCTAAAGCCTTAGCGAAGGCTGGGTCTAAACGTAAGTCCACCGGTGGCAAGTCTAGTGATGGGCGATCAAGTGACGATAAGCCAAATAATGGGAAATCAAAAAAGCCAGCAGTAATAGCGAAGCCTTTAAAGAAAAATAAAGTGAAGAAAACGCAGGAAAAGAATAAGTCTGATCATACGACTGCGAAGCCAGTAAAACCTGTGCGCAAGCAATCTAAAGCAACAGCTAAGAATAAGAAATCGCGCCCATAAAAAAACGCCAGTAAAACTGGCGTTAAATAATGAGGTTATTACTTTAAAACTTTTGCCGACTAGGTCGGTTTCGAACAATGATTCTTGATCAGATGGAGCTATATAACCATATCGATTTACTAAAAAAAATGGGACACGAGGTCCCCTTAAGGTCAGCAAGTCTGAAAAACCATCCTCGAAGCCGAATTTTTAGCTCAGCGTTGAGTGGGTCTCTATCGCGCTAATGTGCTCATTTTGGCGCTGCCCGATTAAAATAAGCTATATTTAACAATGAGATACGGTGCTCCCTCAGCTTCGGCTAACTAGCCCTATTGCTTAATAAACTCAGTGCGAGAGCCTTGTGGCTAAGTAATCAGTGGCTTTTTTAAGTCTTTGCAACATTAACAAAAAACCATAATTATTTAATATTTACCAAAAATCGAGGCTAAAAATAGGCTGTTTTGACGGCATCAACAGGGTTAATCATTACAGCAATGATATTGGCATAAGCTGTTCAATATCGGTCGATTTGACTGTTTCTAGCATGGATTACATTTGGCTTGGCTATTATCCTTTGCCTCTATCTTGAACCTATCTTATTCAGCCAGCTTAATTGAACGTTTGCCTGAGCGAATTTATCTAAAGCCATGCTTTATACAGCTGCGAGGAATCAGGCGAGCGGCTATTTCTCTTACATAAACAGGAATTTATTTATGACCGATCTTGGCTATTTGCCCTTTGATTGCGATAACCATTATTACGAATCGCATGATGCGTTTACCCGTCATGTGCCCAAAAATATGCAACGTCGCTGCGTGCAGTGGGCAGAGATCGATGGACGTAAACGGCATATTGTTGGTGGCCGCGTCGCTAATGCTGTGTCTAACCCAACTTGGAATCCTATTGCCAAGCCCGGTGCGATTTCCGCTTACCTTCGTGGTAATCCCGATAAGCTACAGCCGTCTGAATTACTGGGCGAATCTGAGCCGCTGCCTGATTATTATATTAACAACGCTGCGCGTGTTGCCAAGCTGGACGAGCAGGGCTTGGAAGCGATGTGGTTGTTCCCAACTTTAGGCGTACTTTACGAAGAATTGTTAAAGCACGATACTGAAGCTGTTAAAGCTCAGTTTCGCGCCTTTAACCGATGGTTAGATGAAGACTGGGGCTGTAATTATAAAAATCGAATTTTTGCCTCACCGTATATTAGTTTGTGCGATGTTGATTTTGCTTGCGAAGAATTGGAGTGGGCTTTAGCACAAGGTGCGCGAACGGTTGTTATGCGACCTGCTGCGGTATGGACGGCAAACGATGGTGTGTTATCACCCGCGCATCCCAAGTTTGATCCTTTTTGGTCACGAGTTAACGAAGCTGGAATTACAGTGGTTGTTCACGCATCAGATTCTGGTTACACCACGCACGGTTATGTTGACGACGGGTTTAGCTCCGATGGGTTAACCGCAGCGATGGCGCCAAATATCAAACACTTTAATATTGAACGTGCTGCCTATGACTTTCTGGCAACCCTTTGCTATGAAAAATTGTTTGAACGTTTTCCGAATGTGCGTATTGCATCTATTGAAAACGGCGCAGAATTTTTACCCGATTTATTTAGAAAACTAAGACAGTCACGCGATCGTTTGGCGGTAACCGGTTATTATAAAGAAGATCCGGGCGAGTTATTTAAACAACATGTTTGGATTAACCCTTTCTGGGAAGATGATGTTTACGAAGTAGAAGAAATAATGGGTGCGGATAGAGTTATCTTTGGCTCGGATTGGCCGCATATCGAAGGTATGCCAAACCCCTTGGATTACGTTGATGAGCTATCCAAGTTTGATGATGTTAAGAAAAAACGTATTCTTCGTGAAAATGTTTTAGAGCTTAACGAGTTGCGTCCTCGCTAGTAATCGCCTAAGAAAAAAAGACCGCTGTCCTATTTGGGTAGCGGTTTTTGTCTATTCGAAAGGGTACTTTTCTTTTGTTAATCAAGGGTGGTTTTAAAATCGTTTCGCTTTTCGCCCCTCGCAAAACTTTCAAATAGCTAAAGCCCGCATAGCGAATCGGCTCTGTTATAAACTCTTGAAATAAATCGCCAAAATATATAGATTGACCATTTAATGCACAGCTGCTAGTGTGTCAAAAATAATTATAATCCAGTTGAAAACTTCACTATGCATGCTCACAGCAATACGCTTAAAACAATAAAAACGGCTATCGGTTCTTGCGTTTTGTTATTCACCTACTTGTGGGTATCAATTGCCACAGCTGAGACAACCACCAACGTTTATTTGGAAACCAGTTTAGGAATTATTGAAATTGAATTACGCCCGGATGCGGCTCCGGGCCATGTAGAAAACTTTTTAAACTACGTGAATGATGGCGATTTCGACAATAGCTTTGTTCATCGCAGTGTCAGCGGTTTTATTATTCAAGGCGGTGGTTTTAGTTATATTGATCAAACCTTTGGCTTTGTCCCCACGGATTCGCCCATACAAAATGAATTTGGCTTATCGAATACGCGTGGTACGGTAGCGATGGCAAAGGTGGGTAGCGACCCCAATAGTGCAACTAGCCAATGGTTTATTAATTTAGCTGACAACTCAGCCAACCTTGATTTGCAAAATGGCGGCTTTACCGTATTTGGAGTGGTAGTAAAGGGTATGGATGTTGCTGATGCTATCGCGGCCTTGCCCATCATTAATACCGGTAGTGCCATTGGCGCTGAGCTCCCGGTTCGCAATACACCGATTGAAGAACCGGTAGAATGGGAAAATCATTTAGTGTTAATTAATCGTGCCACTGAGAATTCATTTTCTGTTCCAAGCTTACCGCCGTTGGGTGTTGCCGTTCTGTTGATAATACTTGCAGGTATCAAGCGAATTGATTATTTTGTAGGATGATCATTGAGTTAAGCAATAGAGCTTAGGGAATATTCATTATGACTTTTGGCGTTTACCTCGCTGTTATTGTTGGTTTGGTATTGCTAGTCTGCATTTGGATGGTGCTGCGTAAAGCCTATCGAAAAAGTATTTATCGCCGCCCATTTAAAGCCGAGTGGCTTAGTATTTTAAGCAATAACGTTCCCCTATATTCGCTGCTACCCGAAGAACTTAAACCAAAACTACACGGACATATTAATTTCTTTTTGCATGACAAGATTTTTGTCGGTCGCGGTGGCCAAGTCATTGACGATGATATTCGACTGACGGTTGCAGGTAATGCTTGTCTGCTGGTACTTAATCAAGAGAAAAGAATTTTCCCCGGATTTAAAACCATTATCATTTATCCCGATACCTATGTGGCTAAAACTGTATGCAGAGAGGGATTAACCGAGGTGCACCATCAGAGTACTCGGGCTGGTGAATCATGGCATCGAGGCCCTATTGTGCTGTCTTGGGGCGATGTGCTTAACGGTTCTAAAGATGTGACTAGCGGCTTTAATGTGGTCTTACATGAATTCGCTCATAAGTTGGATGAAGAAGATACCGTAATGGATGGCTTGCCTATTTTGCATGAGGCCGCGCATTACGCGCAGTGGGCCGCGGTGCTAAGCAAGGAATATGAGGCTTTTTTGACGCGTGTTCAACAAGGGGACAATAAAGTTATTGACGCTTATGGCGCAGAATCACCGATTGAATTTTTTGCCGTAGTTACCGAATCCTTTTTTGAAAAATCGCTGATAATGCATGAGAAACTGCCCGACTTATATTTTCAGTTTAAGCAGTTTTATCAACTTGACCCTGCAGAGTGGCACCGTCGCTCTAACACTTAATAATCGTTTGGCGCGCTGTGTAGCATTTATGGCTGGCAGCATCGGATCACACAGGCTTAGATTTCAACCGGCATAAAAAAACGGCAGCCCCAAAAGTGCGGCGGTCATAATATTTTAAGATATCAATGCTCGGATACAAATCAAAAAACGGAACTGAATTTCCTTACATTATCACTCCGCATATTCGCGGCGCTTTTTTGCTTAAAGATACCGCTTACTTTACTGCACCGCCGCCATCGACTGATAAAACCTGACCGGTAATAAACGAAGCGCGATCCGAGCTAAAAAACACTACAGCCTCGGCAATCTCATTCGGTTCACCCAAGCGATTCATCACCGATGCCTTTTTAAGTGCATCCACAACGTTAGGCTGCTCAATAAATAATTTTTCAACGCCGGGGGTTTTTATAACACCGGGAGACACAGCATTTATGCGAATACCTTTTTTGCCATATTCTGCTGCCGAGCTTTTGGTTAAGATATTGACCGCGCCTTTTGCCGCAGCGTAGGCGGTGTTATATGCATGCCCGCGTAAAGATGCGTTAGAGGATATATTGACAATAGAGCCGCCGCCGTTTTCTAACATCACAGGAATAAGTGCTTTCATGCATAACCAGGTATTGGTTGTGCACATGGCAAAGGTTTCATCAAAAATTTCTTTGCTATATTCGTGAATGGGACCGCTACCACGACTTACTGCAGCGCTATTGCAAGCCACATCAATAGTGCCGTAATGTTCAACAGCATCTTTAACCATTTGTTGTACTGGAACTTCTTCGCTTACATCGACAAAAACAAAATGCGCATCGCCACCGGCTTGTTTTATTTCGGCAACGGTTTCCTGGCCCGCTTCTTGGTTGAAATCGGCAACAATCACTTTTGCACCTTCACGTGCATAGGCGTGACAAATGGCTTTACCAATACCCATGCCTCCACCAGTGACTAAGCCGACTTTGTTGGCCAATAGTAAACTACTCATTATTTTTCTCCGGTGTAAATTGGAACTAGATTTTTATTTAAATTAAAAAATGGATTTTATTTGCTGACTGCAACTTCACGTCTTTTTAAAACATGTAATTTTAAAGTCGGTATCCGCCTATTGTGCAGGATTGGTCCACGTAGACGACCCCCACTGGCCGTCGCCAGATGAAACGCCAATCGTTATTTTTGCCACATCGTTTTCAATAAAAAAATTGTCGGTATTGACCAGCTGGCCAAGAATATAATGCGAGAACTCTTCTACTGTTGTGTTGCGAATATCCAAAATCTTAGTATCGGCGGCAACAAAAAACATTTCTTCTTGATTAAACACTACTTTGTATTGCAGTTCTACTTGCTCAATATTTAGATGCGGAGATTTGCCGGGTAGCAGCATATACTCATCCACCGCATTGCAAATATCTCTCAGTCGGGATTTGATTTCCTGATAATTAAAACACATGCCATTATCATCAACTGGTGCGGTAACCTGAGCACGCACCTTAAAGTTATGGCCGTGTAAGCGCTCTCTATCGTCGGCAGAGAAAATCGTGAAGTGGGCTCCCGAAAACTTTAACGCCTCTTTACTGATATCAATGGTGGTTAAGCGGCGTGATGTGGAAGCGGGCATATATTTTCCTGTTGCGTTGTATGCTGGGATTGCTTGAAATTGAATCAATGCGCAGAGCTATTGAGCGCTAATGCAAGCCAATTTGATAGCTTACGCGCTGTTAATTTCTGCTGTGACGATTATATTCAACTAGCAAAACTTATCTATTAGAAATTAGTCTGATATTCCGATAATTGGCGTCTAATACAGCTTATAACATTGGCCAAACAGTTCAAGGGAAAAATCATTTGAACCATGGCTAAGCTGTTAGAATATGCGCCCACGATTGACGATTATCCCTGACGATTAACGGAGCTAGGGCCTTATTGCCATGCAGTTAGTCAGAAGATTAAGATGTTTTGTTAATAGCTTAAATAGATAGATATAGCTTGAATAAATAGATACAACGTTAAATAGATACAACGTTAAATCGAAAGTTACAAAGTTCAATTAGCAATAAAACCACCGCGAGAAAAATTATGGCAGCAGTAGATTCGGCAACAGGCAAGGCTCCAAACGCAGCGGTAAAGCTTGAGGTTGAGGATGGAATTGCTGTTATCACGCTTAACCGTCCTGAAGCGCTCAATACGTTTACCGGCGCAATGGTGGATGAACTTGGCGCGGCTTATCAGCGCTGTGATACCGATGAGGCGATCAAAGTTGTCGTTATTACCGGTTCAGGTAGGGCATTTTGTGCCGGCGCTGATTTAAGCGATGGCGGCAATGCCTTTGATAGCACTGATCGCGCCGATACCAGCTCTTGTCCGCTTTCCATGCAGGCTTGGCAAATACGCAAGCCAGTAATTGCGGCCTGTAATGGCCATGCGGTGGGTGTGGGTTTGGGGGTGGCGACACAGTGTGATATTCGTATTGTCGCCAAAGAAGGTAAGTATGGCTTTTTGCAAAATCGACGCGGCGTAGTGACCGATTTTGGCATGACAGCCATTTTGCCACGCATTGTTGGGATGGAGCGCGCTTTTGAATTATTAGTGAGAGCGCCAAAGCTTACCGGCGACGAGCTCCATGCAATGGGTTTAGCTAGTCGTGTGGTTGCTGCCGATAAAGTGTTAGAAGAAGCTATGGCAATCGCCAAAGATATGGCAATCAATTGCTCGCCCTTGGTTATGGGTATGCATAAAAAATTACTCTGGGATAATTTAAGCCAATCGATTGAAGCGGGTATTGAGCACGAGAGCTTTGCGTTAAATTACAGCATGCGCAAACCCGATGCCTTGGAAGGTGGAGCAGCTTTTTTTGAAAAGCGCGATCCAAAATGGCAAGCAACGGTAAATGATGATTGGCCTGATGGTTGGGAACAATAAGTCGTCGAACTTAACTAGTGTTTATCAACAAGTAAAAAAGAATGAATAACAATCAGATTGGAAAAACCTTAGATGAAACTTGATTCAGGTATTTTTTTAGAGGCGACCGAGTTACCCGAAGCTGCCGCAGCGATTGAAGCGATTGGTTTTGATGGGGTATATACCTTAGAGGGGCCTAACGATCCGTTTGTTAGCGCAGCTGTCGCGGCCATGAGCACTAAAGACGTGACGATAATGACCTCTATCGCCGTGGCGTTTGCCCGCAACCCAATGAACTTGGCTTACCTTGGCAACGATTTACAGAATCTATCCAAAGGACGTTTTATTCTTGGTTTAGGCACGCAAGTAAAGTCGCATGTAGAACATCGATTTAGTATGCCTTGGGGTAAGCCGGTAACGCGTATGCGCGATATGGTGTTAGCGATTCGTGCTATTTGGAATTCTTGGCAAACCGGTGAGCGACTGCATTATGAAGGTGAGTATTATCATCACACCTTAATGGTGCCTACCTTTATGCCTAAACCTAATCCCTTTGGCCCGCCAAAAATTTATTTGGCAGGCGTTGGTCCTAAGATGACACAGATGGTTGGCGAAGTTGCTGACGGCTATTTTGTCCATCCTTTCGGTTCAAAAAAATCGCTCGATGAATTAACTATGCCATCCTTGCAGGCAGGCTTTGATAAAGTCGGTAGGGACGGTAGTGATTTTAATATTGCCGCACAAATTATGACGGCAACTGGTTTAGATGGTCAGCAGATGGATGAGGCCATTGCCTCGGCGCGTAATCAAATTGCGTTTTACGGATCTACGCCAGCTTATCTACCCGTATTAAATGTTCACGGCTGGGGCGATATGCATTTGGAATGGAAGCAAATGGTACGCGAAAATCGTTGGGCGGATATGGCGGCATCAGTGAGTGATGATATGTTACATGCCTTCGCAACCGTAGGGACGCCAAAGGAAGTTGCCAAACAAATTATTGATCGCAGCGAGGGACGTTTGGATAGAGTCAGCCCGGTTGTCTATAAGTCCGATACAAAAATACTCGCTGCCTTGGCAGAAGCGATTGCGGCAGAAGCTTAATGCTGATTGGGCAATCAACATTCTTTAACTATTGAAAACGAGAAAATCATGCACGATATTATTGCTGAAAAAACCTTAGCTGCGCCGATAGAAAAAGTGTGGGCCTTAGTTTCTGACTTTGCCAATCTCGATTGGTATGGACCGGCAGAAAAAGTCGAAAAAATTGCCAGCGCCAATGCCGATCGCAGCGGCGAAATTCGACGTATCCATATGCCCGATATGCCTGACCCGGTTGATGAAATATTGGATTCAATCGACAACGCAACGCACACTTTGCGATATCATATTCCCGGTACGCCAATGGCTAATTACCAAGTCTGTGTTTCTCTAACAGCGAATGGAGAGCAATCAACCGACGCGAAATGGCACGCGACCTTTACGGAAATAACAATGGATGGCTTAACGCCTGAAATGATGATCGGTATGATGGAAGGCACTTATTCGGGAATGTTAGACGAGATTGAAAACGCCACTAAATAATATCGCAGCGTTGTTGTTATTCTTTCTGTTTACGATAATCTTCCATAATTGATTCCATTAATGATTTGGAATCATCGCGAGTATTTGAGTCGGCGTTGGCGTGTTCGTTCAAATCGGTATTTTCAGTATCCAGAGGGGCTTGCGCCGCGTTAGCTTGCGCTTCTTTGTAGCCTTCTACTTCCAAATTGCTACTCGTATCTGCAAGCGTATCAATAGTAGTCTCGCCAGCAGTCATAATAAAAGCATCCGGGAATTCTTTTTTAACAATTGTTGCCGGAATCGCAATACCAAAACCCTCCGAGCCTATCGACTGGGTAGATAATAATTTCGCCGTGTTTACGCCCAGCAATATGCCGTTGGTATCAACGAGTGGGCCGCCGCTATTGCCCGGTAAAATTTGCGCGTCGGTAATAATTTCATCGGGTTTTATACGCGTTAATACGCCAGAGGTTACGTAGTCGTTATGGCCGAGAGGGCTGCCGACCGCAAACACCGCCGTGCCTTGTCTGGGAGCGACCGCATCATCAATGGTAATCTTGGGCGTGTTATATCCGTCGAGCTTGAGTAATGCTAAATCACGTTTCGGGCTAAGTTTAACAAGCCGGGCTTTTAATCGAGTTTCATCTTTTAGGATCACAGTAAAACTATTTGCGATGGCGGCATTGGCAACCCTGCGATTGATACTGGATTTCTCATCATTATATTTTCGTACATTGGCGGCGAGTACACGTTTATATTTTTCAACGCGCTTTTTTTCATCTTGATATTGTTTACGGTATTTTGCGTTGGCCTTTTTTTGTTTAGGTTGCTCACTATCCGGGTAATAAGATAAATCCGCGACGCGTTTATCCAAGCTATTTTTCATTCGCTTTAGATTGTCTCGCTGGCGAGACAGGCTGCTTCTTTGTCGTTTAATTGACTTTTCGGCAGCTTCCAACTGAGAGTTTACTTTTGCTAAGGCTTGTTTGCCCGGCCTAACCACATGCTTGTTGGTAACAATATAGCCGCTTGATGAAACAAAAAAACCGGATCCAGTGCCTGCAGGTGTTTCGATTTTCATCACCGCCAGCGTAGTAGATTCTATAGGTGCATTCGGTTGATATTTTTTGTTAAGCGATTCCAACAAGTTTTTGGATATAGTTTCTTTCTCGGCTTTATCATCAGCGATAACGACAACATTTTTAATATTCGCAGGTCGCTTATCAGTAAACTGCCACTTGCCGTTTTTATCTTTGTATTTATATTGTTCTGCGAGGGTGGATTCTGAAAACAAAACTATTGGCAGTAATAATACTATTGACCAAAATCCATTTAATGCCGAGCGATAGCGTGGCAATGTTAATTGCTGGATAACTGAAGAGGAGGCGACTGTGCATGTAACTGTGCGTGTCAATATTTTGGGGAGTGTCAATATCATAAAGTATAAACCGCTTGGTTAGGGCGCTGAATCTGAGGGGTCTTACTTATCCGTAGCGCTTAGTCCTATTCATCACAATATCGTAAAAAAGAATACTCTAAAGAATAGCCCAACAATAGCGATTGGTCGACGCTATTTTGAATCGGCATCAGTGCTCAATTTGGCCTAAATTGGCGTGCATAACCGAACCGTTGACGACTGGGTTTTCGGCAGAAAATAACAGTGTTTTGGCTATTTCCATAGGTGTTATTAAGCGATTAAACGTTACACCGCTGGCAATGGAGTCAAGGATTTCTTGGCTGCCGCCGACATGATCATTGAGCATTTCTGTTTCAGTAAAACCGGGGCAAACACAGCTAGTATGAATTTGCTTGCCTGCCAGATCCTGACAGCTTGCGCGCATTAAGCCAATAACAGCATGTTTGGATGTAACATAGGAGCAGCTTCCAGCAACCGCTTTTTCTGACAAGGTTGAGCCTACATAAGTAATCGATGAGCCGGCGCCCATCAGCGGAAACAATAGTTGATTAAGCTGGGCAGGTGCAATCACATTGACTTGCATTGCAGCATGTAAGTCTTCTGCGCTTACTGACTCAACACTATCTTTTAATAATAAACCGGCATTGTGAATCACACTAATACAGTTAATACCCGCCAACTGCTCAGTCAGCGTGGCGCTAACTGATGCGGGCCAGTCGAGTTGTTTAAGATCGGCGGTAATGTGGCTAATACCTTCAATGCCAGGCTCTCGGCGCGACAAATTAATAACCCGATAGCCCTGATCGCGAAATAAAGCAGCGGTTGCTGCGCCAATACCACGACTCGCGCCAGTAATAACAAGAGCTTTGTTAGCCATAAAATGTGTTCCGGGTAATGATTAATCGTTGCTGATTATTGAGTGGTAATAATTAGTGTCGGTAAGTATAACGAATTTGCTTTGTTAGGCTAGTGGTTTTAAATAGAAAAAACTGTGATGACTTCAAGCCGCTTAGCTTAGTCTAATTGACTTGCCAGCTTTTTTTCTACCGATTGATCAAGCGATTTAAGCGTCTGGCTTTGCAAATAAAATACCACCACAACGATCACTAAAATCGCACAGGCGCTAACGGTTGCCCATTGCACGCCAATGCGCTCGGCAAGAAATGCCAGTGGCAATACACCTAGTGGGGTAAGGCCAAAGGCCATCATCATAAAGGCCGACATACGGCCGCGCTGGGCATCGTCCACCAGTAATTGTGATGTGGTGTTGTTTAATGTTTGGCTCGCGCTGGCGCAGGCATTGGCCAAAATTAATGGTATTAACGCGTAATAGAAATTCTGCGTAAGAGAAAATACAATCAGTAATAAACCAAACATCAGACTATTGGCAATCATTAAGCGGGTGCGATCGGTTCGCTCACCGCGTTGCGCCACCCATGCTGAGCCAATAACACCACCCAAGCCCGATAAGCCCATCATTAAACCTAAGCCACGCTCGCCAACTTGCCAAACCTGATCGGCAAATACCACCATAAAGTTTTGAAATGGCATGGCTAAAAACATGGGTAGTAAACCAAATAGTACGCATATAAATAGTGGTCGATACTTAACAATATAATGAATGCCTTGAATAACATCCTGACTAAGAGGTGGCTTTATATTTTGTGTATGGCTAATATCATCACGGCTAACGCGAAGCATGCACAGTAGTGAAACAAAAAACAGTAACACCGCAATAATATACGCGCCCTGTGTGGAGTAAATGCTAATAGCAAAACCCATAATTGCAGGGCCAAGTATACGGGTTAGATTCATTACCCCTGATGACAATGCCATAGCATTGCCCAGCTTGGTGGGCCCGACCACGCGATAAACAATGGCGGTACGAGCCGGCATAATAAAAGGAATAACCGTGCCGCCAACAATGCCGGCAATAATAATATGCCAAAACTCCAGCGCATCGAATAATAATAAAATAAGCACGCCGCATTCATTAGCCATAACAATCGCTTGGCCAATGATAATAAGTTTACGTCGCTCGATACGGTCGCTCATTGCGCCGCCGATTAAAGAAAACAGCAGCATAGGAATGGCAAAGGCAATATTAATATAAGCCAGTGACATTTCTTGATGGGTTAATTCCCAAGCTAAAAAAGTGCGTGTTAATACCTGACCTTGCATGGCCAGAAAGAAAGCAGCGTTGCTAGCCATTAACCAGCGAAACTGTGGGATATCAAGTGATATAAAGGAGCGACGCCAGCCTGATGCTGGCGTACTATTTAGCTTTGGCAAAATAATTTTTAAGTACTTAATTAAGATTAGCGAATCAGATTGATATCATATCATGAGCTTAAAAAATCCCGCTGCGGATAATAAGAATATCTGCTTTAAGTACGTTTTTTTCTGCAGTATTTATTGGATAAAAGACAAGATGTCCTTATTTATACCGGTTTTGAGTCCGGACAGTGCATTTCTGTCTTTACCTAACATTGGCTGGGCAATGCTTAATGCAGTACTGATTAATTGCTCTAACGCACAGCTTTGATCAACAAAGCCAAACTCGACGGCTTCGGGGGCAGCTACCCGTTTACCTGTTAGTAATAGTTCCCGTAAAGCTTTGGCAGATAATTTATCTTTAACCAGTGCATTCATTGATGGAACCAGGTTCATGCCTAAATCGATTTCGGGTAAACAAAAGAAGCCACGGTCTTCACGCATAACAGCGTAATCGCTGGCGAGGACTAGCATGGCGCCAAGGCCAAATGCATGGCCATTTACTGCGGATATTACCGGAATAGGTGAGCGCAGTAAGCGGCCTACCATAACCATACTGGTTTCAACAAAGGCCAATACCGTATCCGGCTTTTCAGAGCCCAAATAATTAAGATCAAAACCTTGGGCAAAGGTTTTTTCTTCACCAGTGATAACTAGGCATTGAATGCTTTCATCGACAAGAATGCTATCGAGCGCATTATTAAATTCGCCCAAGCTATCGGGGTTAAACTTACCTTCGTTATGCATAGTGATTTGGCTAAAGTTAATATCAGCTTCAATGCGGGTCTCGGTGCTTACTAATGCCATGGTGTGATTCGCTCTGGATTATTTTGTTTATCAATTCTATGGTCAGTTATTTTACCGCGAGGTTATCAATCTGTAAGTAGTTTTTCAATTTAAATACCAGCAAATAGAACGGCAGAGTGTCCATAAGCGCCATGCACATTTTAAATAGGTAATTACTAGCCATTAAAATCAACAGGGTTTTAAATGCCATATCGCCAGCAAAATACGCAGCACCAAAGGTAATTGAGATAACCATAATAGAATCAACGCATTGACTGATAAGAGTACTAAAGTTATTTCTTAACCACAGATGTTTACCGTTAGTGAGTTTTTTCCAAAAGTGGAATAGCCTTACATCAGCATATTGCGCAGCTATATAGGCCATCATTGATGCGAATACCGCTCCGGCGGTACATTCATAAATTAGTTGAAATAATTCGATTTGACCTTCAACTGTTGCGCCTGAAGGCAAGCTTACCGCTTCAGACAATTGAATAATTTGCCATGGCGGTATGGCGCTGCCGGTAACCGAGGGTATTTGACTGCCTAACCACATAAAACCCAGAATAAAAAAATTCAGTGCCAAGCCAACCGAGACAACAAAGTTTGCCCGCGCGCGACCATAAAGTTCGCAGATTAAATCAGTACATAAAAAGGTTATAGGGTAGGGCAGTACACCGATGGCAAGTTGCATGGGACCCAATTGAATAAACCGGGTAATGCCAACGACATTCAGCAATGTCATTGCGCAAATAAAGAACGCCGCTAGAACAAAGAAAACGCGCTCGCGTCTTTCATTCAGTATTGCAATATCGACTGTTGTTTGAAGATTAGAGGATGTTAGATTGGATTCCATACTGATGTCGGCACCATTTCGGACTCTACGCGCTAAATCATGTTATACAATACACGCTAACACAAAGCGTGAAAGCGTTAAATTGAACCACAAGATAGCCAAACTTAAAAGATAAAGGTATTGCTTGTTATGTCGGCAACAGCTCTAGAGTACGTATACGGCATTAACGCTGTGGGCGAAATGATAAAACATAACCCGAAAGCGGTAACGCAGTTGTATATATTGGATGGTAGGCAAGATCAGCGCGCGCAAACTATTCGTGACTTGGCAGCTAAGGCCCGATTGCCTCTGCAGCTTTGCAATAAAGCCGATTTTGCGGCGCTATTGGCCAATCCATTCAAGCAACTTGAAATGGATAGTAATGAAACGCCATTTGATGCAATTAACCATCAAGGCGTACTCGCTGAGTGCAAACCTTCGCAAGCAAGAGATGAAGCCTTTCTAGAGTCGCTGATAAAAAAATCTGACCATGCCTTATTGTTTTTGATTCTTGACGGCGTCACTGATCCGCATAATCTCGGTGCTTGTTTACGCT
Source organism: uncultured Pseudomonadales bacterium (assembly GCA_905480475.1). Taxonomy (GTDB): domain Bacteria; phylum Pseudomonadota; class Gammaproteobacteria; order Pseudomonadales; family UBA7434; genus UBA7434. The sequence goes on from CAJQQO010000125.1 coordinate 18,705, forward strand.
CTGCCGATGCGGCAGGTGCTGATGCGGTGATTATCCCAAAGGATAATGCGGTTGGTTTAACGCCAGTGGTGAGAAAAGTGGCTAGCGGCGCTGCCGAAACGATGCCATTAGTGGTGGTAAAAAATCTCGCGCGAGCCATTAAAAACTTACAAGATGCCGGTGTTTGGGTAATGGGTGCTGCGGGCGAAGCCGAGCAATCGGTATTTGATTTGGATTTTAGCGGCAATATTGCCCTTGCGATGGGTGCAGAAGGTGGTGGTCTTAGGCGCTTAACTCGTGAGCGCTGCGATAGTTTATTTAAAATACCTATGGCGGGTGCGGTCGAAAGTCTTAATGTATCGGTTGCCGCAGGTATCTGTGTATTCGAGGTTTTGCGGCAACGTAATCTTTAGGGTATTCAATTAGAATAAAATGTCCCCTTTAGCAATCACTTAAGAGGTGGCCCCTTAATGATAAAAAAAATTGGCTTGGGTGTAGGCGTTTTATTTTTGTTGTTGTTGGCTTTAGCCTTAGTTGCTTATATTTGGCTTAAAGCGCAGTTAGTCGTCGTTGAGTCGACCGACAGTTTTGACGAGCGGTATTTTCAGCAATTACCCGTGCAAGCCGATTTTGCTGCATCACAGCGAGAAGCTTGTGCCGACCGTAACCCGCAACGCAATGCTTATTTTGGTGAGTTGCATGTCCATACTGCGGTCTCCCATGACTCTGGTTCCTTTGGTAATGTTGTCACGCCCGCCGATGCTTATGCCTTTGCTAAAGGTGAAGCAATAACACTTAAGCTAAGTGGTGATGATCCGCAATCACCTCAGGCAATGGCTGCGTTATCCAAGCAAGAGCGCAATGCCATTCCGGTGGTTAAGTTAAAACGCCCCTTGGATTTTGCAGCAGTTACCGATCATGCCGAAAATTTTGGCGAAGCGACTTTATGTACTACTCCCGGTAGTCCGGCTTATCCCAAAGCGATATGTAAACTTTACCGTGGTGATTTACGTTTGCCTGTTTCGGATGTTATGCAGCCGTTGATGCGTATGTTGGGGTTGGTTATTTTTCAAAATAATCGTTCGGCAAAAATTTGTGGTGAAGATGGTAGTCGCTGTATCGATGAAGCCGCCAATATTTGGCGTCAACAGCAACTTGCGGCTGAGCAAGCCTACGATCGCTCAAGTACTTGTCGCTTTAGTAGTTTTGTCGCCTATGAATACAGTTTGGCAAAAGAGCAGGCCAATCTACACCGTAATGTTATTTTTGCTAATGCGACGGTTCCGCCCATACCTTTGAGCTCTAAAGATCAAACCAATCCGGCGGATTTATGGCAGTGGTTAAAAAGCTATTGCGTTGATACGGATACCGGCTGTAATGCCTTAGCGATTCCGCATAATAGCAATTGGAGTAGCGGTCGGATGTTTTACCCTTACACACTGGCCGATGATTTGTCTGAAAATGAAAAACGCAGTATTGCCCAATTGCGAAATGAGCTAGAGCCTTTGGTTGAGATTATGCAAGTTAAAGGTGATTCGGAATGTCGCAATGGTTTAAGCGGTGTGGTGGGTGCTTATGATGAGCTATGTGATTTTGAAAAATTGCGCGACCCTAAAGAGTTAGCAGAAGATTGTGGTGACGAAGTGGGTAGTGGTGGTATGTCGCTAACGGGTTGTTTGTCGCGAAATAGCTATGTGCGCAGTGCTTTAATTCAAGGCTTAAAAGAGCAGGACCGTTTAGGTGTTAATCCCTTTGCGATGGGGGTTATTGCTGCGACCGATACCCATACCGGTACTTCGGGTGCAGTTAGTGAAAGCGACTTTAAGGGTTCAACCGGGATGGATCGTTCGGCCGAGCGCCGTTTGGGCGGGCCGCGTATTGTTCCTGGCGTTGCCAAGGGTGATACCACTCGCTATAACCCCGGTGGTTTGGCAGGGATTTGGGCTGAAGAGAATTCTCGCCCCGCGTTATTTTCCGCTATGCAGCGTAAAGAAACCTTTGGCACTAGTGGGCCACGAATACTGCCAAGGTTATTTGCCGCTTGGGACTTTGAGCAATCCTTATGTGAATCGCCCGATATGATTGAGCAGGCTTATGCTAACGGCGTCACTATGGGGGGCGAGTTACTGTCAGTAGTAGATAAAGCTTTATCGCCGACATTGTTAGTATCGGCACTAAAAGATTCGCTTGATGGTGCGGCCAATTTGCAAAAAATCCAAATCATTAAAGGTTGGGTGGGAAGTGACGGTCAGCTTAATGAGCAAGTGATTGATGTTGCTGGTGATACAGATTTATCTAAGGTCAATAGGCAAAAACTAAATACTCAAACTTGTGAGCCATTAAAGTCTGGTTATCAATCTTTATGTACCGTTTGGCGAGATCCAGATTTTGATCCGGCGATCAGTGCGGTCTACTACGCGCGGGTGGTAGAGAATCCTAGCTGTCGCTGGAGTACTTACGACTGTAATGCTTTTGCGGATATCGATCGACCCGCTGCTTGTAGCAATGCGGATATGCCGAGTGCGATACAAGAGCGAGCCTGGACTTCGCCGATTTGGTATAGGGCTAGCCCTTAAGTTGTTCGGTGATAATAAGCGTACTAATAAATGCTTAGTCCAATAATTCCAAATCCTCTAGCGATTGTTCAACAAATAGCTGCGGCACCTCTAATAACTTTGCTACTTCGGCCAGCTTGCTGCGCTCGGCGGGTCCAGCATGGCCTTCGGCCTTTGCCATAACGGCTAAATCCCTAACGAGCTGCATACGTTTTGGGATGCTGTTACTATTATTCACTTGCTCACAGCGTGAGAGTAATTCTTTTTCTAATTTAAGCAGATCAAAATCTTCGCTATATTTGTATTGGCCAAAAAAGTCTTGAAAAACAGCGATTTCTTGCTCGGAGATATGTTCGTTTGCATTGGCGATTAGTAAGCTTGCAGCAAATAAACAATTGCGCATGGCTTTAGCCGCATCGGTTTTTGCTTCTAGATAGCTAGGTTCCATTAAGGCCATTAGCCCTTCAATACCGAGTTCCAATTCATTTTTGGAGGCGCCATTAGCAATGGCTAATTCGGAGCGATGATAAAGCTGTAAAGCTTTAACCCGCAATGGGCTAAACGGGTGAGTCATAAACCAATCTTGCGATTGCGCATTGTTATTTATCGCAGCGTCTTCTAGCTGCATGGCTTCAACCTGCTTTAAAAATTCTTCTAACTTAAAGTGGACAATGCCGCTAGTTACACCGGATGCCAATTTAAATAATGAGCGTCCAACCACATTAAAATCGCCGCAGCAAAATGCACCTGCACGATCGGCTGATATCTCTGCATAGCGTGACCAACTAGTCAGTCGCAAAGCCAGCGCTGGCCCAGCTTTTACTTTGCCGCCTAAAACATATCCTACAGGTATATCGTGGTGCTGATAAATATAGTGGCCAAGCTCATGCCCCATAACAAACTTCAGCTCGGCTTCATCAAAGGCATCAAGCAAGCTTGAAGAAAACATAATAAATAAACGACCCTCTTCAGGTTTAACGCAAGCTGCGTTAAAGTTAGGGCTGTTATAAGCATAGAGTTCGAGTGGAATATTGACGCCTAACTTTTCGATACATTCATCAGCAATTCTATTTAGCGAAGGTGCCATACTTTTGCCAAGCCGCACTGAGGTTGATAACAACTGCCGACGGGTGCCTTGTGGGCCTTGCTCGGTATGCGCTTTAATTTGCTGGTTAAGCTTGTCGATAATTGGATCTTGCAGTAATTGCCCGTATAGATTGAGATCTTGAGTGCAGCGTAAGGCAAGTTGATGGTCGGTTAAGTTATTTTCTATGCTCATTATTACGACTCTAAATTTCTAATCGGGTTTCGGGGTGAGTTTTCTAGCCTGGTTTTCAGACCAGGTTTTCAACTGAGCCGCTATGCTATCAATACGCACACTAATTGCAATATGATTAGCGCTAATATAAATTCAAACCGTCATGCAGAAAACGTAAAAAGTAGTTTGTTAAGACCTTATGCAAAAGCAAAACGCTGTACTAAGCCATAAAGCTAAGGAGATGGTTAAATGAATGCAACAAGCACGAAAAAATATTTACTGGCGAAACCGGCAGCCATAGAGGATTACCCGTTTGGGGAAGATGTCGCGGTATTTAAGGTCAAGGATAAGATGTTTGCGACGCTGGTAAGCCATCGCCCCAACGAGCCCGACCCCAAGTTTCGTGATTACGCGCAAATGAATCTTAAGTGTGATCCCGATGAGGCGTTAGCATTAAGAGATATTTTTGATGCGGTTTTGCCCGGCTATCATATGAATAAAAAGCACTGGAATACCGTGGTGCTCGATAAATCCATTCCTAAGGGTGAAATTCAACGGATGATTGATTGCTCTTATGACTTGGTGGTTAAGAGTCTTAAAAAAGCCGATCGACTGGCGTTGGCATTAAAGTACGGCGAAAAATAAGTTTTTCAGTTTACGATTGAAATGTATCCAGAGTAGAGCCGTCAAGCTTAGCCACGATCGAGTAACTTGTTCAGTTTATTTAAACTGCTATGTTCGCTATCTCCACTGATAAGAAAATCAGCCCATTGCTCGCTTGTTAGTTTAATTAATGATTTTTTCGATTTATCCATATCATTTGGTGTAATTGCAATCACACCATTTCTTACTTCCACCGTAGCTTGGTAATCTTGATCAATAATAGTTAATTCAAAGCCAAAGCGCTTGCCTTCAGCCAGCTTAGGATCAATAAGAAATCGAATATAATTGACGGCGCTGTCAATCTCGGCAGCAAGAATTTTTTCTTTAGACGCTTTGCCAAAGTTTTTTCTAATGGCATCGCGATTAATCGCTTGCGGGCCGATAGTCAATTTATTCTCCATTGCTAGCGCTTCGGTAATATACCAGCCGCGCGCATTGGCGGATGTTGTATGTTGTCCTAGCTTGCGTGAGGCGGCAGCGCGAATATTACGAGCATCTTGATCTTGCTTATCTAGCTCAAGTAATTTACTGCTTAAATAAATTGCCCACTTCCAATTTTCAAAATCGGTTTTTTCTACGGCGGCTTGCGCTGACTTTAATACCGCTGCTTTGCCGCCCATTAGTTCAAGCGTTCGACGAGTTTCTTCATTAACACTTAGCGGGTTAATGTCGTAAATATCATTACCCATCCAACCGATTTTTGCGTTGTAAACTTGTTTAATGTGGCTTTCAACTTGCCCAAAGGTTTCGCGATCTTGAAGAATGCTGACGGGGATATAGATGTTTTCAGCTACACGTCTGGCATCGTAACCTTTGGAGATTAGGCGTAAGGTTTGATCATGGATAATTTGCATTTGATCGCGTGACTCTTCCAGAGCTAATCGGCTGGCTTTTTTGCCGCGTGTTCCCGCGCTATGAATATCTAGCACATACTTGGCGCTTTTACTAAGCGCCCAGTCCGATGCGGCAATATAAGTCAGTGGATCACGATAAATATCACCGCGCAAACTATAAAGATTAAATATAGAAGGCGAGGCCATAAAATTAGTGACTAGCGTTGAACGATCTGGAAAGTAAAAACAAATACTGTTTTGCACATCGATTTTACATTCGGCAATTTCAATCGCTTCGCCAGCAATAGTACGATTAACCGTCACGCCGTCTTTGATCGTTTCAGTTGCGGGTAAGTAGCCGCTCTCTTGGGTGAGTTTTTCTATGGTAGAACCAAGCGAGTTTGGAAAAGCATCAGCGCCTTGCATAGGGTTCATAAAACCAAACTGGGTTAAGCCTCTAACGGCAACATTACCGGCGTATACGCTCAGCCCTTGATCAGCTTTCATATCGCTATCAAGATTTTCATGTGCAATAATTTTTGTGCCATCGTCTAGCCAGATACTCGTGCCGTAGACATAGTGATGATGGGTATAAAGTATCGCAGCAACTTTAACTTTGGCGCCAATTTCTTTTTCTAATGCAGTGCGCATTTCGCTGGCCGCTTTTAGTGAATCGCCAGTATCAATAATAATAAAACCGTCTTTAGCATCGACAGCGATGGTGTTAGCAATGCCCCAACCACGCAATTGATAAACGCCGCTGGCAAATTCTTCAACCACTTTTTTGTCCGCTTTCACCTTGCTATCGTAATTAGCGGCAACCGAGGTGGTGATAGCGCCATTGTTGGCGACTACGGTCTCGGTTTTTAATGAGCTCTGCGCATAAGCTGTGTTTGTTATAAGGCATACGAACAAGCTAAATATGACTGCTAAGGATAAACCGGTAGTCGAATTATGCTGTGGTTTCATGGGGGAGTCTCAAGGCTGCGTTTCAAAAGAGCGTCTCAAAGCTGCATCGCAAAGATACGCCGCGAGGATTGATGCAAGTTTATGCGTTGATTATATTCTTCTCCGTGAGCAATTGCAGATTAACAAGCGCTTAGGCTGGGCTTGGTAGTGACATTACCGCAGTTCATAGTGCTAATGGCAGCTGATAATGCTAATGAATGACAAAAGAGCTTGTTTGCCACTCCATTTGACTAAAGCGTGATTGACATTAAAGGGACATAACAGCAATGATTGGCTAATAAATCCAAGCCTTTATGTGAAAATAAATTGATGTTTTATCGCATTGCGCAGTAAGCCATCAAACCGATAGGAATAATTCATGAGTAATGTCAAAGTCGATTCTGCGCAGTCGGCAGCTTCATACACCTTTCCCAATAAAGATATCCCGTGGTTGTTAAAACTTTGGGCAGAGCAAACCCCGGATAAGGCGTTTTTAATTTGGGAGCCTAAAGACGGTAAGAGTCGCGAGTGGAGTTATCAGGCTTTTTGGCAGGACGCTAATCGTGTTGCCTGTGGGTTGATTGATAAAGGTGTCGGTAAGGGCGATAAGGTTTTAATTCACGCCGAAAATTGCCCCGAGATGGTTTTGGCATGGTATGCCTGTGCGATTATCGGTGCAGTGGGTGTTACCACCAATATTCGCTGCATTGGTGAAGAGCTAGCTTACTTTGCGAGTCACTCTGATGCGGTGGGTTGTATTACCCAGCCGCAGTTTTATGCCGAACTTAAAACCCATGCAAAAACATTGCAGTGGTTTGTATTGACCGATAACAATGCTGGTGAACTTCCTACTACTGAGCAGTTAACACATGGTGAGCCATTATTTGAAAGTTTGATGTCTAAGGGCGATAGCGCGCCAGAGCGAGCGGCCGAGCCAATGTTGCCGATAGGTATTCAATATACCTCGGGCACAACGTCAAGACCCAAGGCGGTTGTTCATACTCATGCCAATGCATTGTGGGCGGGCCGCACCAACTGTCAAAATCAATTAAACGGTCCCGATGATGTTTATCTAACGTTTTTGCCTTTCTTTCATGTCAATGCACAGAGCTGGTGTATTTGGAATATGTTGTGGACGGGTGGTACTGTAGTTTTGCAGCCTAAGTTCTCGGCTTCACGTTTTTGGGAGTTATCGTTAAAACATAAATGTACTATTGCTTCGATGATCCCGTTTTGTTTTAAAGCGATTGGTGCGCAAGAAGTTCCCGAACATCATTACCGTATTTGGACAACCGGTATTATTATGCCGCAGCTGGAAGATTGGTTTAAGGTGAGAACCTATGCGTGCTGGGGAATGACGGAAACGGTAGCGCATGGTACGCGATCGGATTTATATCAATCATCACCTAATATGAATATCGGTTTGCCAACACCGGGTTATGAGTTTGCGATTATCGATGCAGAAACTGGCGAGCAATGCCCCCCAGAAGTGAATGGTGAGTTTTGTATTCGTGGTACCCGTGGTGTGCAATTATTTTATGAATACTATAAAAACCCTGAGGCGAATAAAAAATCCTTTACCGAGGATGGCTGGTTTAAAACCGGTGATATGGTTCACTTGGGTGTCGATGGTTATTTTTATTTTTCTGATCGGGACAAAGACTTATTAAAAGTCGGCGCAGAAAATGTTTCTGCCCGTCAGGTCGAAGAAGTTATTTATGAGCTGCAAGGTTGTTTTGATGAAGTGGCGGTTGTTGCGCAAAAACATGAGATGCTCGATGAAGTGCCAGTGGTATTTGCGATTAAAAGCCCATACTCGCAAGAGACGGAAGAGCAGTTGCGCGAAAAATTACTGGCGCACTGCCAATCCAAGCTGGCAGATTTTAAATGTCCTAAAGCGGTGTACTTTATGGAAGAGTTTCCAAGGGTGACATTAGAAAAAACGGCAAAGAATAAATTGCGCGATCTGGCAAACCAATATGCTGAAGAGCAGGGCAGCTAGCGTACTATTTTTTTAATTTTAGTTATAACTATAATCTACTACGAACCAATTTGAATAACAGGTGAAGGCAATGAGTGAAGAGTTAGCGATCAGTACCAAGAATTGTATTATTGAAAAAGACGGTAAAACCTTAATCGTCACCCTAAACCGCCCTGAGGCAAAAAATGCATTTAGTCCAGAGATGTTATTGGGCATGTATAAAGCATGGCGTTTATTGGATGAAGACGATGATTTGATGTGCGCAATTCTAACCGCCAATGGTGATACCTTTTGTGCCGGTATGGATTTAAAAGCCGGTGCCGACGGCGAGCATAAAAGTACCGAAGAGTTTATGGAGTTAATGGCGACAGTGCCTAACGTGCATTGGCAGGCGTTATTGCGTGACAACCGTCCCAATAAGCCGTTAATCCTAGCGGTAGAAGGTTACGCGCTGGCAGGCGGTACAGAGATTTTAGCCGGTACCGATTTGCGTGTTGCCGCTGAAAACGCGACCTTTGGTGTGACCGAAGTTGCTCGCGGTTTATATCCTATGGCGGGTTCAAGCGTTAGATTACCAAGACAGATTCCTTATTGTCTGGCTGCCGAAATTGTTTTGCTAGGTCGTCATATTACTGCGCAAGAAGCTTTAAGCTGGGGGTTGGTCAATCGTTTAGTGCCTAAAGGTGAAGCCTTGGCCGAAGCAAAGCGTATGGCCGAGGAGTTATGTAAAACTGGCCCGATTGCATTAAAAGCGATTACTCAATCATTGCGTGAAATCCAAACCGATGTTGCGGAACCAGAAGCTATGTTGCAATCCGATGACTTGGCTAACCCAGTTTTTGCCTCGGCCGATGCGCGTGAAGGCATGAAAGCTTTTAAAGAAAAACGTGCTGCTGTTTTTCAAGGCAAGTAATTGGTTTTTTTAAAAGAAAGTAGGCGGTTTTTAAAAGAAGTAATTGGATTTTCCAAGGCAGTAGATAGTTATGCGTACAGTGGTTTGTCAGCAGCATGGTGGTTCTGAGGTTTTAGCGATTGAAGAAGAAGCTGCGCCGGAAATAAATGAATCACAAGTGCTGATTGCAGTAAAAACCGTAGGCATTAATTATGTCGATGGATTGTTAATTGCCGGGACCTATCAAATCAAAGTGCCAACCCCTTTTGTTCCCGGCAGCGATTTGGCTGCCGAGGTTGTTGAGGTCGGTGCCAAGGTCAAAGGTTTTGCAGTGGGTGATAAAGTGTTAGCCAGTGTTGGAATTGGCGCCTTAAGCGAAATGTTAGCAGTGGATCCTTCGCAGATTAGTAAAATTCCAAACGGTATGTCAGATGCCTTAGCGGCTACATTTTTGCAATCTAACGGTACGGCTTATTTTGCTTTAGTCAACTGTGCAGCGATTAAGGCGGGCGAATGCGTACTGGTTTTAGGCGCTGCAGGTGGCACGGGTATGGCGACAATTCATATTGCCAAAGCCTTGGGTGCTAAAGTTATCGCTGCGGCATCATCGGATATAAAACTGCAAGCTTGTCGCGACGCAGGTGCCGATGAAACAATTAATTATCTCACCGAAGATTTAAAAGTTCGCGCCAAAGCTTTAAGTGGTGGCGCGGGGGTTGATATCGTATTTGACCCGGTCGGAGGTGATTATGCCGAGCCAGCATTACGTGCCTGTGCACCGGGTGCGCGCTTTTTGGTTGTTGGTTTTGCCGGCGGGCCTATTCCCAATATCCCATTGAATTTACCACTGCTAAAGCGTTGCTCGCTTATTGGCGTCAACTGGGGTGCCAGTTATTCGGCGGAGCCAGCCTTGCTGGATGAGGTCAACTCGGCGTTAATTGAGTTATTCAGTGCCGGTGAGCTTAAGGAGCCTCCGATTACTGAATTTGCTATGGAAGCCGTCGGCGAGGCTCTGGATGCACTGCATGGCCGGCGATTGGCGGGTAGGGCTGTAGTTAGGCTTGCCGCTAGTTGATTGCCCAGTTGATCGATAGCCGCTTTTAATTACTAAGCGCATATCTTTTTAATCATAAAGGATATGCGCTAAACACTAGCGTCCTTTTACTATGCGGACATTCGCACCGTAAACTCTCCCCATCAAATGATAAAATTGCTCGCTAGTTATTAGCATTGCTCAAGCCCTGCACGTACAATACTATCTCCCCACGCAAGCTAAAAAATTGTAATAGGAGTTCAGTTGATGGAAATTTCAACGATTGTCATCTTGGTTGTTATCGTCGGTATTATTTTTTACGTTGTCGGCATTTACAATCAATTGGTTACTTTGAAAAACCGTTACCAAAATGCATTTTCGCAAATCGAAGTCCAGCTAAAGCGTCGCTACGATTTGATTCCCAATTTACTTGAAACCGCCAAGGGGTATATGGCGCATGAGCGTGAAACCATGGAGGCGGTGATTAGTGCGCGTAATGAAGCGATTAGTGGTTTGAAAAATGCATCGGCTGATCCGTCCAATGGCGAAGCTATGCAACAGCTCGCTGGCGCAGAGGGTGCTTTGCAAGGTGCCCTTAGCAAGTTCAATGTTGTGGTAGAGGCATACCCTGAGCTTAAAGCTAACGAGAATATGATGCAATTAAGTGAAGAGCTTACTAGTACAGAAAACCGCGTGGCATTTTCGCGTCAGGCGTTTAATGATGCGGTTACGGCTTTCAATACTTATAGACAAACTTTCCCGCCGGTGTTTTTTGCCGCCCGCTTTGGCCATCCTAAAGATGCAACTTTATTAGAATTTGATGATAGCGAAGCCATTCAGGCCGCACCTAAAGTCTCATTTTAAGCGTAATTTACAGCAGAGCGTTTTAGCGAACGTTTTATTAGCCTATGGATTTTTCCGCAGCGCAGGATCAAGCTCGCCGCACCACTAAAAAGCTGGTGCTGCTTTTTTTGCTGTCGGTATTTTCGCTGATATTAATAACCAATATTCTTGTCGCTGTGTCTTTGTTAGCGGTTGATAGTAATAGCGTCGCCAATGGCGCTTTTTCTAACAATAGCTATTCAGAAACCGCCGCTGGTAAAGCTGGCGCGAATAAAGTTATTCGGCTATTTGATTATGTCTCCCTACGGCGGTTTTTATTAATCAGTCTGGCGGTGGGCGGTGTTGTCGGCTGCGCGATTATTTATAAATGGGTACAGCTATCGGGCGGTGGTAAGCGCGTTGCCGAACAGCTTGGTGGCCACCGAATACATCCCAATACTAATGACGCTAATGAAAAACGTGTCTTAAACGTTGTTGAAGAAATGGCAATTGCCTCGGGTATGCCAGTGCCTGCGGTGTATTTGCTGGCAAATGAATCCGGTATCAATGCGTTTGCTGCGGGTAATACCCCTGCCGATGCGGTTATTGGCGTGACCCTTGGTGCGGCTGAGCAGTTTGATCGCGACCAGTTGCAAGGTGTTATTGCGCATGAGTTTAGCCATATCCTTAATGGTGATATGCGCATGAATATTCGCTTAATCGCGATTTTGCACGGCATTGTTTTTATAGGCTTGGTGGGCGAAGTATTAATGCGTAGTGGTTCGCGCCGATCTTATGGCGGATCCAATCGTCGTTCTAATGGCAATCAATTAGCCTTATTAGGCATGGGTTTATTAGCCGTTGGTTGGCTCGGACGCTTTTTTGGGAATTGGATCAAGTCGGCAGTCAGTCGCCAGCGCGAGTATCTTGCCGATGCCTCAGCCGTGCAGTTTACCCGCAACCCTGAAGGGCTTGCCAATGCCTTAAAAGTTATTGGTGGCTACAGCGCTGGCGCGCAAGTCTCTTCAACGCAAGCCAGCGAAATGCGGCATTTGTTTTTTGGTCAGGTTATTAGCAAGCTAGGCGGTTTTTTCGCTACTCATCCGCCACTAGCGCATCGTATTAGTTTGATACAGCCCAGTTGGGACGGCAAGTATATTCACCGTAAGCCAAAGGTAGATACCGATAAGGCCGCCGAGGCGGAGGCCAAGCGTGCTGAGCAGCATGAAAAAAATCGTAATATTGCAATGGGTGCAGTGTTAGCGGGCGCCAGCGTTGCCTCTGCGCAAGCCAGCGGCCAAAGCTTGGATGATATTCGAGAGGATATTAAAAAGATTCCTGCGCAAATACAAAATCAGGTTCACGAACCGTTTGGCGCAATGGCCATTATCTATTGCATGTTGCTTAGCAAAGATACCGAGGTCTGTAAGCGACAATTAGAGGGTATTGAGTTTAGTAATGTAAAGGGTTTGTTAGCGCTGAGCTTGCAGTTGCAAAATGAGGTGGTGGCGCTACCACGCTCGCAGCAATTGCCGATTGTTGAGCTGGCACTGCCTGCGCTTAAGTGCTTGTCTGCCGAGCAATACAAGGTCTTTAGTAAAACGCTTTTGTTATTAGTTAGAGCCGATCGCAAGCTGGATTTATTTGAGTGGTGTATTTACAAGCTATTGCGTCACTATCTTGATCCGGAGTTTGGCAAGGTTAAGGCTAGTCGTCCACGGTTTAGAGAAGCCAAGCAAGTGGCGAAGGAATATCAAATTGTCTTGTCTACATTATTCCATTATGGAGACAACGATGCTGATGGCGATAAACGTGCCTTTACGCGTGCGCTTAACAGAGTGGGTTTGTATACGCTGGAGCTATTGGATAAAAAAGACTGTACCCTAAATCAATTTACCGAATCGGTTGATACGCTTGCGAGCTGCTATCCGCTGCTGAAGCCGCGCTTATTAAAAGGGCTAAGCGATTGTGCAAAACACGACGATATAGTTAGCCCAATAGAACGAGAAATGATATCCGCCATAGCGGCAGTAATGGACTCTCCCTTGCCGGCACTGTAATGGTGCGTAAATAGCTATTTGGTATGATTTGGATATTATCTTGCCCTTTGCTTGTCAGCGTTTTTTTGGTTTTGGCCTGACTTGCGCATGATAAATTCTTACACTTAATTCATTGCCAATATAGAATAATTTGCCTGTTAGACATTGCTTAGCATTGATAGGCGAGCTTTACTATCCAAGGCCGAGAATTGTTGTTACATTATATGTGCTAGATCGCTAAGGGCATAATATTACTAAAGTTTTTGTGAATATGGTTTTGCCAATACAGATTATTCAATCTTTTTAAACTATAACAGTGCTTTATAGGGTTACTGCAATGAATCACCAAATGACTTTCGGTATTTTAAATAGCCGTTTTTGTTTTTTAAGCAAGCTGGGCCTGTGGCTTAAATGCAGTTTAGTTATTGTTGCGCTTCAGGGCTGCGCCGATAATAGTTCAGAAGCTGTGGAGCAGCCTACAACGGAACCTTCTAGTAGTAATGTCGCTCCAGGCTATCAATTACAAAATAAGCTTTCTACGATTCGTTTTATTTCTATTAAAAATTCGGCAATTGCTGAGAGTCATCGCTTTAGTGAATTTGAAGGTTCGATTGATGAAAGTGGGCAGGCGTCTATATCGATAGCGCTAGACAGTGTTGAGACGCTAATTTCTATTCGTAACGAGCGGATGCGTGAATTCCTATTTGATACCGCCAATTTTCAAATGGCAACAATTACCGCGACGATCGATCCCATACGGCTTGCTGAGTTGGCGGTGGGCGAGCAATGGCTAGTGGACCTGCAGCTAAGCTTGGATTTGCACGGTAAAAGCAAAAGCTATACGCAAGCGGTTGAAGTGATTCGTTTGGCAAATGGCACGGTGCAAGTCCATTCACTGCAACCGGTCATTGTACGCGCTGCCGATTTTGATTTGCTAAAGGGTATAGAAAAGCTTGCCGAGCTAGCCAATTTACCGTCAATCGCCAAGGCGATTCCGGTTGAAGTGTTATTGGTTTTTAGCGCCGATTAAATCTCTCCGAGCGATTTTTTATCATGCATGTTTTTGTTAGTTAAGCAATTTTATCCATTTGGTAAGACTACGGAAAATTATGAAACACACTTCTCAACTTGGCGCGCAACCATTTTTGGCTCACTTTTTTAAGCTTGAGTCGGCTGGTGGTATGTTGCTGATGTTTTCAGCGGTATTGGCCATTATCTTTGCGAATACCAGCTTGGAATCTTATTACCAACTTTTATTGACCACCCCTGTTGAGGTGCGAGTTGGCGGTTTGGAAATTGCCAAGCCATTACTGTTGTGGATCAATGACGGCTTGATGGCAGTATTCTTTTTTCTTGTCGGCTTGGAATTAAAGCGAGAGTTAATTGAAGGTGAGCTGGCTGATAGGCGCAATATCGTTCTGCCGGGTGTTGGTGCTATAGGCGGAATGCTATTTCCCGCACTTATCTATATGTATTTTAACTATGAAGATCCGATCGCAATGCAGGGTTGGGCGATACCGGCGGCAACGGATATTGCTTTTGCCTTAGGGGCGCTGGCTTTATTGGGATCACGTGTTCCTACATCGATCAAAATATTTTTAACCTCGCTAGCAATATTTGATGATGTTGGCGCGATATTAATTATTGCGTTTTTCTATACGGCCAAAATTTCATTTACTGCCGTGTTAGTCGTGGCCATTTGTATACCGATACTGGCATTGTTAAATCACCGCAATGTTGAGTCAAAAAGCGCCTATATATTAATAGGTGTTATTATGTGGATTGCGACATTAAAGTCGGGCGTGCATGCAACATTAGCGGGTGTGGTTTTGGCTATGTTTATTCCCATGCGTTCCAAGGCGCACCCTGAGCATTCACCGTTAAAAAGTATGGAGCATGATTTACATGCGGTAGTGGCGTTTTTTATTCTGCCGGTATTTGCCTTTGCCAATGCAGGGATTAATCTTTCAGGTGTTGGTATGGAAGAGTTATTACATGGCGTGCCGCTAGGTATTATGCTGGGTTTATTCTTTGGTAAGCAGATTGGTATTTTTGGTTTGTGTTGGTTGGCAATTAAAATGGGTATGGCTAAACTGCCACAGGGTGTGTCATGGCTGAGCTTATATGGCACCGCGGCGCTGTGTGGTATTGGTTTTACCATGAGTTTATTTATCGGCTCCTTAGCCTTTGAAGAAACCAATGTGAATTTATTATTTGATGAGCGGCTAGGGATAATTGTAGGTTCGTTAGCTTCCGGCTTGGTAGGGTTTTTTATCCTTCGCTACAGTCTGCCCAAAAAGGAATAGCGCAGGGCTAGCCTAATTAATTCTTCCGATATGCGGTTTGCGGGTTTAAGTTAAATAGATTGATTAGGCTTTGAAAGTCACTTGTCGCTTAGCAGTGCAATCAATATGTTTGGAGATATTATGACTGATCAGCCATTAGCATTTCAGGATCAAATTGACGAGAATCATTGTTTTGGTTGTGGGCCTGATAACTCGCAAGGTCTAAAAATAAAAAGTTATTGGCTTGATACTGATGTGGCTGAATGTCGATTTACACCCAAGCCACATCACTGTGCCGGACCGACTAAATATCTGAATGGCGGTATCACCGCCACTATTATTGATTGCCATTGTGTTTGCACGGCAATGGCTAAAGCTTATCAAATGTCAGGGCGCGATATCGGCGTTGGCGAGAAAATATGGTTTGCCACTGCTGCGTTAGAGGTCGCTTATCAGCGGCCCGTTGCGATTGACCAAGAGTTGGTTTTAACTGCTGAGATCGAAGATGCTAGCGATAATAAAATCTCAATCAATTGCACCTTGTCATCGCAAGGTGAGGTTTGCGCAACAAGTTATGTGTTAGCGGTTAAAGTGCCGGGTAATTGGTAGTTAAATTTTTGTCGAGTGCTTGAAGGGTTTTATGATTTATCAAGGTAGCTGTCATTGCGGTGCTATTGCTTTTGAAGTGGAAGCACCTAAGGTTTTGGAGATTGATCGCTGCAATTGTTCGATTTGCAATAAGTCAGGATACTTGCATTTAATTGTTCCTTTAAATAAATTTCAGTTGCTTAAAGGTGCCGATGACTTAACGACTTATACTTTTAACACCGGTGTCGCCAAACATACTTTTTGTCAGCACTGCGGTGTTAAGCCTTTTTATACGCCGCGCTCCAACCCGGATGGTATGGATATCAACTTCAACTGTTTGGATACCAAAGCTGATAGATTCGATATCACTGAATTTGATGGTACGGAATGGGAGAAACATGCCCATACCTTGGCGCATAAAAGTAAAATTTAGCCAGCCTTTTCAGTCTTCTTTTATATAGCCTTTTCTGCCTATAAAAAGGATAAATCGCCAATAAGCGCTGATTTATCCTTTTTATGCAGCAATTGATCCGCTTTAACGCTTAGAGCTAGTACTTGAGCGTTG
>CAJQQO010000126.1 GCA_905480475.1 uncultured Pseudomonadales bacterium
CTTTGGGAAAGTAAGTCCATTCATAACCAATTAATGCTGTGAACTGTCCCGGTTTATTATATTGATCGGCAATCTGGGAACTGCTTTTCCATGTATCAAAACTGAGATCGTTTGTCGGGTAGCGATTGTCGCTTTCAATAAACGCCAGCCCAAGATCAACCATGACTCTTATGGCTTGTTTTTGGCCCTGTTTTAGCTGAGCTAATATTTTTCGTCCACCTTCAGAGTTTTGCAATGAAGGGTCGCCAGTGCGAATCTTTGGCAGCAAGCCTAAATACTCTGCATGATCTGATATCACCAAAAAATCCAAAGGCCGGTTAAGTCTGACTTGTTGGCCATTGTTGGCAGTGACCTGTTCGCCCATTGCAAAGCGATAGGCCTCGGCAGGTGGTAGTTTTTCATTGCCTGCAGAATTGGCATCAACACTTAGTGAGCTATGCAGATGGGTATCGCCCCAAAAAACTTGTTGAGGAATCTTTTGGTTATACGGTGAGTAGTTGCTGCCGTCTATGACTTCGCGGCTTGCTACTTCGCCTGCAAGAAACGGGCTGCCTGCCATCAATTCATCGACTGTGGGTTGGGCATAAATTGTCTGGCTTTGAAGGCTCAAGTAGCCCAATAAAACTACTAGAAAAGAATTGGATCTGTTAAACATGCGATATCTCACCGTATTTTGTTAGTTCAATAATACTGACTAGGGATTTTTTAAATAAAACGCCACTGCATCAACAATACTTTCTTTAATGGGTCTTGGCTGCCAACCCAATTGCGTCTTTGCTTTGCTATTATCCATTTTATTAAAAATATGAGAGAGCAAAACTGATTCTCTATTTAGCGATGTGCGTTTGCCAAATAGTTTCATAATCATTTCAGAGACAAAGGCAATATTGTGAACCATTCTAATTGAGAGCTTTAGTTTTGGATGCGGTACGCCTGCGGCATCAGCGGCATAATTAAATATTTCAATTTGATGCGCGTGCTCGGCAACAATAATATAGCGCTCTCCGCTCTGGCCTTTATCCGCTGCTAGAATCATTGCGGTGGCAGCGTCTCTAATATCAACCACCGGGTTGTAACAGTCGATAGGTAAGGAAGTTTTTTGCCAAGCGATGTTTTTTATTAATTCACCATGTGGCGTTGGTTGGATATCACCGGGGCCGTAGGTGTTAGCAACACATAGCGCAACGCACGGTAGATGATATTGCCGGCAATAATCAAACAATAGTTTTTCTGCTTGCACGCGGCAGCGAACATAATCGGGTGCTGTATCCTCCCAGTTAAAGGCGTCAGTTTCGTCAACAACTCCTTTGGGGTTTAAACCAATGGTGACAATACTGCTGGTAAATACAAACTTCTTAATATTTAACTCTACAGCGACCTCAAGTACATTCCTTAGGCCATCAATATTGGTGCGGTAAAGTGGGCTGGTATCTTTTAGCCAAGCGCGAGTATCAACAATACAGTAGTAAATAATATCGCAACCTTGCATAGCGTCACGTAAAGAGCCCTTATCCATTATATCGCCTGTGCAGCGTGGGATATTTAGCTGATCAATACTACGGGTGTCGCTGCTGGCGCGGACAAAGGCTTTGACGGCTTGTTTTTGCGCGGTCAATTGGCGCGTTATATGGCTACCTAAAAAACCATTGGCGCCCATAACAAGTGAGGTGTGTCCGGCCATAATCATTCCTGAACGATTTTTATATTATTTCTAGAAATTAAGCAGATCAGCTTGCTATGTTAGACGATTTGCCTAAGTGATAGGTTAACTCTGCGTCAGGTGAGGTGGTTTTGCATAGCTTCTGCGCGACGCAAAAGGTAATCTAGCGGTGCATAATGTAGCGGGTGGCTTTGGGCGGAGATTTGGCCAGTTTATTGAGTCAGCTGATAGAAGTCGTTAGGACAGTGTTTGTAAATCGTTTGGAGAATATAACAATGAGTAGCTGCGATATTTTGATCAAAAATGCGTTAATTTTTGATGGTTTTGGCGGTTCGCCCCGTACTGGAGATTTGGCGATCAAAGACGGCAAAGTGCTTTCTCGCGGCCCCAATTTAAACTTTGATGAGATTGGCTCAACCGTTGATGCCAGTGGTCGCTGGTTGATGCCGGGTTTGTTGGATATTCACACCCATCTTGATTTGGAGGTGGAGCTTAATCCGGGTCTAGGTGAGGCGGTTCGGCATGGCACAACCACAGTGTTAGTGGGCAACTGTTCGCTGGGCACGGTATTTGGTGCCCAAGATAAGAATGGCGAAAACCCGATTGTCGATTGTTTTACCCGCGTTGAAAACGTCCCTAAAAGTGTTTTACAAAAATGTGCCGATAAGATGTTTTGGGATAACACCGAAGATTATTTAAAGCACTTTGAAGATATTCCGCTGGGACCAAATATCGCATCCTTTGTGCCGCAATCGATGTTACGTATTCAGGTGATGGGCGTTGAAGGATCAGTAAGCCGGAAACCCACGGCGGCCGAAGAGACTGAAATGCAGCGCTTGTTACGCGATGCTATGGATCAGGGTTATATGGGCTTATCCACTGATCAAATTATTTTCCATTACTTATCTAACGATCCGCATAAGCATAGCCGCATACCGGCGCATTTTGCCGATGACGACGAGTTAAAAGCGTCCTTAGATATTGTTCGAGAGTATGGCCGCGTTTGGCAAACCAATCCCGATGGCGAAAAAATGGGTCGAACCATTAAACGTTTCTTTTGGAGTGCTGGTTGGTTTTTTAGAAAACCATTGCGAGTATCCGCATTAACTGCAATTGATTTTGTTAGCACGCCAGGTTTATGGAAAGCGATGTTAGGTCTTAGCTCGGTGATTAACTCATGGCTTTGTCGCGGCAAAATTCATTTTCAGGCGCTCGGTGCGAACTTTAGAATGTGGTCAGACGGTATTGTTGCGCCAATTTTTGAAGAGCTGGAATCGACTAGAGAATTAATTGCTTGCGAAGTTGATGATGAGGCCGGACGTAGAGCGATATTGGATAGCCCCGATTGGCAGCGCAGATTTAGATTGGACTGGGCTAAGATTGCCAAGCCGGAAAAACTCGGCGGGCCCTTTTCGAAATTATCTAATTCAGAGAATCAATCCACCTTTCAAATGGATTTGGATGAAATGTTTTTTGATGATACGCCAGTTGAAAGCTGGAACGGCTGTTCGCTGCAAGAGGTCTACGATCGATTGCAATCATTTCAACAAAGCGCTGGTAAGCAAGGTGCATTAGGTGATGCTGAGGCCGAAGTTTTTGCACGTTTTCCAGATGATACCAACACAGAAATTGAATTCTTTTTACAAGGTTTACGATTGTACGATACTCGTTTTCGTTGGTGGTTTGATTCGGCAAATACTGATGAAGATGTGGTTGAGGAGATTCTGTTTCACAAACAAGCGATGCCTGGGTTTAATGATAGCGGCGCGCATCTTACCAATTTGGCGTTTTACGATTGCAATTTAAATACTTTACGTTTGGCGCAGCGTAGCGGTGTTGATCGTGTGGCCCATGCAGTTAAGCGTTTAACTTCCGAGCCGGCAGAGTTTTTTGGTCTTGATGTGGGTTCCTTAACCCCCGGTGCGCAAGCCGATATTGTTTTGATTAATCCGGATAACCTTGCCAAGCATGATGTTAACGCTATGCGTAAAAAAATCTGGAACGAAAAGTTTGAAAATGATGTGTTGGTTAACCGCTCGGATGGCGTGGTTGAAGAAGTGTATATTCGGGGTGAGCGGGTTTGGGAAGAAGGTAGTCGATACAGCGATGCCTTGGGTAAAAAATGTTTAGGTCGGGCGTTAAGAGTTAAGCGCGCTAGCTAGTTTTTATTAAGGTCATAAACTTTTTTTATTGTTGTAGTTAATAAAAGTCTTTCTGTGTAGATTTTAGAGATCTACACAGAAAGTGACTGCTTTAACTAACCGGTGCTAACAATTGATTGCTGCTTACTATCGAAAGTACAGTTTAACTCTTGCGCCAGCCGTACGACGTTCGCCTTGAATGCCAGTAGTGCCGTCTGAGAAAGATGATTCTTCGATATTCACAAAGTATTCCTTATCGGTGATATTTTTCACCCAGAATTCCACTTCCCAATCATCATTTTGCAAACCGATTTTAGCATTAAGCAGGGCATAGGATTCAGTTTTGGTTTCGATATTACCGCTTGGGTCGCCGATAAAGTCATCTCTAAATGCCACTTCGGCAAAGGCAAAAAAGTTCGCTTCGCTCTTGCCGACTCGAACACTATTCCCTTGATATAACGCATTTACATTAGCTGACCAACGCGAGCTAAGGTTAAGTCTTGTGTCGCTTAAGTCCTGTGTACATACGGCAAAGCTGCCAAAAGCTGCGGCTGTTGCTGCAATCTGTGGCTGGGTACATGCCGCATCTTTATAATCGTCATAGTAGGCATCGATATAAGCGACAGTCGATGACAGCGTTAGGTTTGACGTTAATAAATAGGTGATATCAGCCTCAACACCGCGTGATATAACATCGGCGTTAGAGATGAAATTTGTGCCCGTGGTGGCTTCAGGTAATTGCACCTGATAGTCATCATAGGTTTGGTAAAAGATTGCACCGTTAGCGCGAAGGCGGTTATCTAACAGTTCGCTTTTCCAACCCAATTCATAATTGGTTGTGGTTTCTTCATCAAACTCACGCAAGGCAGGATTGCTTGAAACGGTACTCGATGCTGCGCCATTAAAACCACCGGCTTTGTAGCCGTAATCAATGCCAGCGTAGAGCGATAGATTTTCATTGAATGAATAAGTGAATTTTAAGTTACCCGATACCGACTCAAAGGTTTTGCTGTCTTGAAAATCAATGGGGGCTGCACCGGGAAACGGTATAAATACGCCCGGAAACGGAGAGGGAACAGTAAAGCTTGTTGTGCCAGCGTTATTTGATGAGACTTTTTCCGTGGTGTAACGTAAGCCCCCATCTAGTTCAAAGGCGTCGGATAATTGGTAGGTAAGATGACCAAATAACGCGCTTACCGCTGTGTTGTATTCATTTAATAAGGAAATGTCTGGCACCAAAGTAAACTTCAATAATGAGGTGAGCTCTGCCAGAGCGCCCAGATCACCTGAAGTGCCTGCCGCAAGAAAACCACCAGGGCCGCCGCCTAAGCTGGTAAAAGCTTGAACTGCAGCGTCGTTAACCGCAAGACCATCAACGCCAGCGATTAGCTCGGTTGGGCCGCTTTGTGACACTTCACTATAGTATGCACCAAGTAAATAACTTAAATCATCACCTTGAAAAGTTAACTGCAGTTCATGACTAAAGTTGCGATCAAAGTTACGTGATTGGCTGACATTAAAAAGATCGGCGGAGGAGGTTTCGACCTCGCCAAATAACTGGTTTTTAAATTCTTGATAACCGCTTAAAAAACTCATCGCGTAATTGTCAGAAATGTCGAGTTTAATGCTTAAGCTGCTAGTTTCAGTCAGCGAATCAAACGCGGCATTTTTATTAACCGACGAGCGTTTTGCAAATGGATCCAATGGCGCTAGCGTTACACCAGCAAGGGTGGCGCGGCTATTGATATTAGGGCCGTAGCTAACGCGAACTCTAGCGGGGCTTGATTCAATATCAGCGCTTTCATGGCTGAGTAAAATATCCAGATTATCGCTAGGGGTATAAAGCAGTTTAATACGACCGCCAGTGCGATCAGAAAAATTAGTGGAATCATTAAAATGATTCAGACGAATAGAGCCGTCTCGTTGATCGCTAAAGCCGGTAACACGAACGGCTAATACATCTTCAATAATCGGTATGTTAGCGATGCCAACATAACGTTCTGTACCGTAAGTGCCTAATATACCTTCTAAAGAACCGCTAGCTTCCATAGTGTCAGGATCGGCGGTTTTAATTGTGATTGCACCAGCGGGTGCGTTGCGTCCCCATAAGGTCCCTTGTGGCCCACGTAATACTTCAACGCGTTCAATATCTAAAAAGCTGGCAAACGCAGTATCCAATCGCGGTTGGGCGATACCATCAATAATAATCGCAACTGATGGTTGTAGTGTTAAGCCAAAGGCTTCTTGACCTACGCCACGTATTCTTACTGTGCTGCCAAAACCGTTACCAATATCAACCACGCTTAAGCCTGCGGTCAAACGATTAAGGTCAGAGAAATTTGTGACGTTAGAGTTGCTTAGCGATTCTTTGGAATACACCGAAACAGAAACGGGAACATCCTGAATATTTTGCTCGCGCTTTTGCGCGGTGACAATAATTTCATCAAGAATAAAATCGTCGTTTAATGCAAAGCTCACTGGTTCTTGCGCTTGCAAAGGCAGTGCAGAGAATACGCATAAGGCGCTTAAGTAAGGCAGTGAACGGATCACTGAATGGCTTTTCATTTTTATCTCCCGAAGGATATAGGCTACTAATCGGATAGCCTTTTAAGTGTAAGTAGGATTTACCCGCCAAATTGTTCGCAGTCGTGTTTTTAGCATTGGCATCGTGCCCGACCATGGTGCGTTCGTTCTCGCTACAACCATAGCCTAGTTCTAAAACTAAAGTCCTTTTAACCCAATTTATTTCAATAGCTTTAAAAAAACGGCTCCCTATAGCATAGGCGAAGTTGGAAAGTTCGCGCTAAACGTAGCGAAAAACATCAAAATAACGATTTAATTAAGGGGAGAGGCTTGGGAGGCTTGTTTAGCTTTTGTTCTGGCCGGTCGTGCGCAAGCTGACTTTATTGTTTCGAAAGTGGTTTTAAATGTCGTTTAAATAAACAGGCTATTGATCTTCTAATGATCAATAGCCTGAATGGATTATTTATAAGTTGCTGTTTTCACTAACGATTTTGTCAAGTCGTGCGCTTTTATAGCTGACGAGTTTGATTTTCCCAGTAGGGATCACGCAAGCGACGCTTGTAAAGCTTACCGTTGGGATCTCGTGGTAACTCTTCCATATAGTCTACCGATCGAGGCAGCTTCATCTTGGCGATGCGGGTGGCCAAATAGCTTAGAATTTCTTCAGTAAGCGCTTCGCTCGGTTCTACACCGTCTACGGTTTGAACAACGGCTTTAATCTCCTCACCCCAGTCAGCATTGGGAATACCAAATACCGTGCAGTCAGCAACCTTGTCATGCAGTATCAGTTCGTTTTCAATTTCTGCTGGATAGATATTAGCGCCACCGGAAATAATCATATCGATCTTACGGTCAGACAAAAACAAATAACCTTCGTCATTTAAATAGCCAACATCGCCAACGGTAAAGTAATTACCCAAGCGCTCTTTTTGAGTTTTGGCTTTATCTCCTTTGTATTCAAAGCGCATATTTTCAGAGAGCAGCATATAGATTGTGCCGATTTCGCCGGGCGCTTGTTCAACGCCGTCGTCATTAAAGATCTTAACCTCTGCACTCGGCCATGCTTTACCCACCGTGCCGGGGAATTTTACCCACTCTTCTGGCGTCACCAAAGTACCGCCGCCTTCGGTTGCCGCATAGTATTCATAAATAGAGAGTCCCCACCATTCGATCATTTGGCGTTTGATCTCTACCGGGCAGGGCGCTGCCGCGTGCACCATATGGCGAGTCGACGAGCAGTCGTATTTGTCGCGAATGGCCTGCGGTAATTTGAGTGTGCGAACAAATTGAGTGGGCACCATATGGCTGGTGGTGACTTTGTATTTGTCGATCAGACGTAGCATGCCTTCGGCATCCCATTTTTCCATTAGCACCACGCTATGGCCAAGATGCAGGGAGTTAGATGCCCAGATTAATACCGCTGTGTGGTAGAGCGGCGAGCCGGTAAAGTGAACGTTATTGTCTAGCGGCTGGATACCAAACATCATCATAAACATCGAATGCGCTGCGCCCATCGTATTGGGGTCAATACCCGCTAATGCGCGTTTAACACCCTTGGGGCGTCCAGTTGTGCCCGAGGTGTAATTCATTACCGCACCGGAGGTCATATCGGCAGGCATGTCGGTGCTTTGTTTAGCGAGGAAATCGGCCAGTGGGGTAAAACCGGCTAAGTAA
>CAJQQO010000127.1 GCA_905480475.1 uncultured Pseudomonadales bacterium
ACGGCGGTATGGGTTTTACTTGGGAATTTGATTGCCATTTGTATTACAAGCGCGCGCAACTTTTATCATCGGTTATTGGCGGCAGTCGCTGGTGGCGTGAACAGTTGGTCAATAAGCTGCTAGCAAAGTAATTTTTTGCGATCCGTTTTTAACAAGCTAGCGCAATAAACTCGGCAGATTAAAACTGCTGTTGCGCAAAGACTAAAAAATAATTTCATACGGTCGAATGCCAATTAGAATTAGCGCGACAGTATAAGCCGAAGAGGTAGTTATGGATTTTAATGATAACGAAGAACAAGCTCGCTTTCGTAGCGAAGTAAAAGATTGGTTAGCCGCCAATGCAGGTCCAAAACGTGAAGGACTTATGGCTGGCAATCAGGAAAACCGCTATCAACAAGCGGTTGATTGGTATCACAAACGCTACGATGCCGGATACTCCTGCCTAACTTGGCCTAAAGAATATGGCGGTCAAGGCTTAACGCAATTGCATCAGGTTATTTGGAATCAGGAAGTCAGTAACTACGGCGAACCCGATGAGTATTTTGTAATTGGTATCGGTAATTGTGGTCCGGCGTTAATGGCTTATGCCAGCGAAGAGATGAAAAAAGAGCTGCTACCGAGAATGGCCCGCGCCGATGATATTTGGTGTCAGTTATTTAGTGAACCCGGTGCAGGCTCAGATGTTGCCGGTCTCAGCACTAAAGCCACTAAAGACGGTGACGGCTGGAAACTTAATGGCCAAAAAATCTGGACCTCTGGCGCGCAATACAGTCGTTACGGTGTCATCTTAACGCGTACCGATCCTACAGTTTCCAAATACCGCGGCCTTACCATGTTTATGATTGACCTCCAGCAAGCCGGTGTGGAAGTTAAACCTATTAAACAAATTGATGGCGGCGCGCATTTTAATGAAGTGTTTTTTAACGACGCAGTCGTACCCGATAGCTATCGACTCGGTGGCGTTAACGAAGGCTGGGGTGCAGCATTAACTGTATTAATGAACGAACGTTTGGCCAATGCCTCCGCAGCTCCCGATGGTTTTGAAGACTTTTTCAATTGGGCTAAATCTGCAGAGTTAGATGGCAAACCCGCTAGTGAAGATCCTATCGTGCGCGATAAGCTAGCCACTTGGTATTCGCAACATGCCGGAGTAAAAGCCACTACTTTTAGAATGATTACAGCCGTTTCAAAAGGTGGCGTACCCGGCGCAGAAGGCTCACTAGGTAAGTTAGTTGGTGCCAGCATGAATCAGGATATCGCCAACTTTGTTATTGATCAGCTCGATTCAGCAGGCCAATTAACCGATGACGAATCCACGCCTTATGGCGGCCATTTTCAGTCAGCGGTATTAATGGCAGCTGGTATTCGATTGGCTGGTGGTACCGATGAAATAATGCGTAATATCATTGCAGAGCAAGTACTAGGCCTGCCGCAGGAGCCAAGAGCCGACAAAGGCGTGCCATTTAATGAAATCCCCTCGGGCAATACCGCTTGAGGTAATAACTAAGGAAATTCCGGCAACTCATTGTATTTATTGAAAATAAATTCGGTTATTTTCAAATCCAAGGCGACTTTCATAGTTGCCTTTTTTATTGGTCCCCCCAATATTCCGATTAAATTCATCTATCTACGAATTCTCGCTTGCCTTACAAGCCATTGATCTATACTCAATTGAGGATGGAAATATTACCAAATATTCTAAATGGATAAGAAGCCCATAATTAATGGTTCAACTACAGCACAATATTCCGCACGCGGAGAATAAAAGTAAAGTACACATCTCAGTCACGCTAGCCGTGGCAGTGAGTCTCGTGCTTATTATGGCGGGAATATGGAATGCCCATAAAACCGGCCAAATCGCTGAAGAGAATATTAAAACCAGCTTGCAACTGCAGCGACTGAGTGACTCGATTCGATTCCATCAGGAATCCATGAGCAGCGCGATTGAATACGCTTTAACAACCGG
This sequence comes from uncultured Pseudomonadales bacterium, assembly GCA_905480475.1. Lineage (GTDB taxonomy): Bacteria > Pseudomonadota > Gammaproteobacteria > Pseudomonadales > UBA7434 > UBA7434. The sequence continues at coordinate 1,967 of CAJQQO010000127.1, forward strand.
CGAAGCGCATTGGCATAACAGTTACGAAACCAGCCTGCTAAATCTGCAAGACGTTATGCATGCAACCGACATGTCTTTTTCCAACAGCATTGTCGAAAAAATTCAACGTGAGCACGGCAAGGTTATCGCCTTAGAGCGACAGATTTTTGATCATATCGCCGACGGCAATCAAGACTCAGCGTTTTCTTTATTAGCATCCGATAATTATCAAGATATAAAAATCGAGCAAGAACAAGATGCACTAACACTACGTGCAACACTGGATCGAAAAGCAAAAAGTATTATCGATACTTTAAAAGATCGTTTGGATCGCACAACGCTTGCTTTAGTGATGCAAATTGTTCTTATCGTCGCTATCTGGCTTTATATTATTGCCATTGTAAGACGCTGGCAGCGCCATCAAGGTAAACATAGTGAGGAACTAACCCGTCTCGCCCATTACGATGCACTCACCGGTATCGGTAATCGCGCGCTATTCCAGCTGCGGCTTGAAGGTGCATTTCAACAATCGCGTCGCGACAATAAAGCGGTTGGTTTGATCCTGATGGATATCGATCACTTTAAAGATATTAATGACTCACTGGGTCATGATATTGGTGATCACCTGCTGATTAAAGTGGCTGAAGAGCTACAAAAAGCCTGCCGCGAAAGCGATACGGTGGTTCGTTTAGGCGGCGATGAGTTTGCAATTATCGCCACTAATATTGATAAAAAACGCGACAGTGCAATATTGGGTAATAAAATACTCTCGATATTTGAACAGCCATTACAAATCCAAACTCACCAAATCAAAACCGGTACCAGTATCGGTTTAGCGTTTTATCCCGATGATGCGGAATCAGCCGATGAGCTGTTGCGTAAAGCGGATATGGCACTGTACGAAGCCAAGCGTCACGGTCGCGCCAACTTTAAGTTTTTTGATACCGCTATTGAAATTGCAGCGCGTAATAAAGCGAATATGCAGGCTGACTTGCAAATCGCTATTGATCAAAACCAATTCGCCCTGCACTATCAACCCATTATTGATATCGCCAAGAACAGTGTTATTGGCGTAGAGTGCTTATTGCGCTGGGAGCACCCCGAGCAAGGTAATATCACGCCGGATAAATTTATTCCCATTGCCGAAGAAAGTCGTTTGATTGTCGGTATCGGCGCATGGGTTTTAAGAGCCGCCTGTGAACAACAAGTGGCTTGGGAAAACAAACGCCTGCCCTCGATTAATATGGCGGTTAACTTATCTGCCGTGCAGTTTAACGAGCGCGATCTCTTAGAGCAGGTAGAACAGGTTATGCTGGATACCGGCATTCGTGAAAATCAGCTAACCCTGGAAATCACCGAAAGTACTTTGATGGAAACCGAAGGCGATCTAATCGCCAAGCTGCACGCCTTAAAATCGCTTGGCCTCAAATTAGCGATCGATGACTTTGGCACCGGATATTCATCCCTAGCCTACTTAAAACGTTTCCCTATCCATCATTTAAAAATTGATAGAGAATTTGTTAAAGACCTTCCTCATGATAGCCATGATATTGCGATCGCTCGCTCGATTATCAAAATGGCGCACGAGTTACAAATCGATGTAGTTGCCGAAGGTATAGAGAACCAAGCACAGCTTAATTTCCTCAAAGAAGCCGAGTGTAACTACGGTCAGGGTTACCATTTTGGCAAACCTATGCCTGCCAAAGAATTTGAAGATTGGCTAACACGTTATAGTAATCAAAACTATAACAATATCCGCGCGATCAAATAACGGTTTTAGCAAGGCACGCTGCTAGCCCGCAATCAAGCTAACACGACACTCGTCCTTTTTGCCTCATATACTCTGCATAGGCGATATGCGACACGAAACAACCCTATCGACTTACCGAGCTAAAACACTCTTGGATGCTAATTAGGGTTTCGCGTTAAGCCGCATGCGCAGTATAATCACGCAATGAGAACAATATTTAATACTCCCGTATTCCGAGAAGTGCTTTCGCTGCTAGCGAGGTTATTTATTCGTCTATCCGGCTGGAAAGTCACAGGCGAAACGCCTACACATAAAAAATGCGTGCTAATCGCGGCTCCACATACCAGCAACTGGGATTTTTTGTATATGCTCTGCGTCATACTCAGCCGACGGATGGAAGTCCGTTGGATGGGCAAGCAGCAGCTATTTAAGCGGCCATTTGGCTGGTTAATGAAGTGGTTAGGCGGAATCCCTATCGAGCGCAGTAAAACCAATAACACGGTGGATAGCATGGTTGAGGCCTTTAACAGCGCTGAAAACCTAACCTTGTTAATCACGCCAGAAGGCACACGAAGTAAGGTCAGGCAATGGAAAACCGGTTTTTATCATATTGCCTGTGCCGCTGGCGTCCCCATTGTTAGAGGGTTTCTAGACAATTCCGTTCGTAGCTGTGGCTTTGGCCCGAGCTTTGAGCCAAGCGGCAATTTAGACAGCGATATTGCCGAGATAAAAAATTACTACAAAGATATGGTTGGTTTACATCCTGAACTCGGCGTGACGACCGAACAAGATTAATATCAAACACCCCGCAATTTGTTACAGCTTGGATACACACCGTCATGAGATTTTCAGGTCAAGATCAATTTGATCATCGAAACCCCGATAAGATTGGCATTGTCATTAGCAATCTTGGCACCCCGGAAGCCCCCACCGCCAAAGCATTAAGGCCTTACCTTAAACAATTTTTATCGGACCGTCGCGTGGTTGAGATTCCGCGCCCTATATGGTGGTTAATTCTTAACGGCATTATTTTAAATACTCGGCCTAAAAAGTCCGCCAAACTCTACGAGTCGGTTTGGACTGATCGCGGCTCACCGCTGCTTTACCATACCCAAGATCAAGCCAGCGCCATTCAAAAACAATTAATCCACACACTTAACGAAACATCGCAACTAGATAAAAGCGTTAGCGAGCAAATCATCGTTAAATACGCGATGCGTTACGGCCAGCCATCGATTGAATCAACGATTGAGCAATTACAAAACGAAGGCGCTAATAAAATACTGGTATTGCCACTCTATCCACAATATTCAGCTGCAACTGGCGGCTCCACCTTTGATGCGGTAGCCAAGCTATTTAAAGGCACTCGCTGGATTCCTGACTTTCGATTTATCAGTAGCTACCACGACGATGAAAACTATATAAATGCTTGCGCCGAAAAAATAACCGAGCACTGGCAACAGCACGGCAAGGCCGACAAGCTATTATTGTCCTACCACGGCGTGCCTCGTAGATATCTTGAAGGCGGCGACCCCTATCATTGCCAATGTCATAAAAGCTCAAGACTGATTGCCGAAAAACTGGGGCTTAATAAAGAC
>CAJQQO010000128.1 GCA_905480475.1 uncultured Pseudomonadales bacterium
TCGATGCCGTTGTAAACCAAGTGAATATTTTTTTCGTCCAATGAAAATGCATTGGCAATATCACGGGTGGAACGCTGCGACACTGTCACTACATGATCAAGCTGTGCAGCAACTCGCTTTTGCATACCCAGAAATGCATGCCAACGTCTAATCAATAAACGCTCCCACCACTTGTTACTGGCATTAAGCGCAATTTTCAAATCACTTGTGATCGGATGGTGAATGGTTGTTAATAAATGAAAACCATGCTGCTGGAGTTTTAACATCCCCCAACCCAAACATTGATTGTCATGCACAATATCGTAGTCACGCCCATGCACTTTAAGATGCTTAAATACCCGGCGACTAAAACAATAAGGTTCGGCAAAGCCGCCGGTAAGCTTACTGGTCCATTCCATAATATTAGTCAGCGAAGTTAAATGTCTGGGACGCAGCGAAGTTAAACCGTTAGTAAATAAATCGAGGCCTGGCATTTTGATCAATCTAACCCGTGGATCAAGCTGCGGATAGGGCTGGCCAGAAATAACATCGACCTCATGTCCCGCCTCAACTAACGCTTTGCTAAGATATTTAATATAGATACCCTGACCGCCACCAAAAGGCGCGCTGCGGTAGCCGGTAATGCAAATACGTAACGGACGATTGCTTTGTGGCAAAGCCGATTGATCACTTTTCTGCTGATGTAAACGCGCCGCCGCATCGACGAGCTGGTCAATGTCCTGAGGGCCTTGTTCAGCAATTGGCAGATCATCATTCTGATGACGCGCCAAAGCTTGATCTTCAACCATCGCAGGTCGCGCAGGATTAGCCACTGTATTATTTGATTGACTCATTCGATCCAATTTCGAGGGGGGTCGCAAAGCGCCGCGCTATGGAAATCGCGAGCAAACAACCTCAGGAGTTATGCCTGACAAGCAAATCCGCTAAAACCGCCAGACTGCCGACAATTTTGGGGGGCGCGAGCATTTTAAACAGGCGGTGAAAACGAGGGCGGTATTTTCTAACAAAGTGCCTAAGGCGTCTAGGGTAAGTGTCTAATTATTAATCAAATAATGCCTAACATACCGTAATTTGGCGTTTTTTATCGATTATAAGCTAAGCAAATAGCTTTTCGACTGGCATTTGCGCTAATGGCACTCCGGCTTGATCTTTTGTGGATAGTGATGGCTCACAAACTAATGGCCAAACTATGCCGAGTTCGGGGTCATCCCAGCGGATACAATATTCATCGCCCGGCGCGTAATACGCGTCGCACTTATAGTAAAAGTTAACGTCTTCGCTTTGCACCAAAAACCCGTGGGCAAAGCCCGGCGGAATATATAACTGATGTCCATTCTCAGCCGACAGCTCTGCACCCACCCATTGGCCAAAATAAGCCGACGAGCGACGCAAATCTACCGCAACATCAAATACCGAACCGGCTAAAACGCTGACCAACTTTGCCTGTGGATGTTGGTGCTGATAATGCAAACCGCGCAAAACACCGCGCGAAGATTTTGAATGGTTATCCTGAACAAATTCGGTATCAATACCGGCCGCCACATAGTCACTGCGTTGGTAGGTTTGTTCAAAGTAGCCGCGTTCATCGGCAAAACGCCTAGGAACAATAAGTTTGATATCAGGTATCGCCAGACTGCGAACTTCCATTAAAGATTCCACTAATTAATTTGTTTATCGTTTTGACCACAGTTTTATATTGTATTGATAAATAATAACGCGTACTTAAGCCTAAATAACTACCATCGACCTTCGGCCAGACCTATTAAATATTGACCGTAAGCATTTTTGCTCATGCTCGCACCCATCGCCAATAGCGCATCGCGATTAATATAGCCCATCCGCCAAGCAATTTCTTCAACGCAGGAAATTTTTAAGCCAGTACGTTTTTGCACCGTCTCTACAAATGCCGATGCGTCGTATAAGGATTCATGGGTACCCGTATCTAACCAAGCAAAACCCCTATCCAAAACTTCAACCCGCAACTCTTGCATGTCAAGATAGGCAAGATTGATATCAGTAATTTCTAACTCACCACGTGCCGAGGGTTGGATTTTACTAGCGATATCCACCACCCGATTATCATAAAAATATAAACCCGGAATCGCATAACGCGAGCGCGGTTGCTCAGGCTTTTCTTCGATAGACAAAGCCTTACCCGACTCGTCAAATTCAACCACGCCGTATCGCTCTGGATCATTTACCGGATAAGCCAATACTGTTGCGCCCGTTTCATGCTGCGCCGCTTTTTGCAATAACTCGGTAAAATGCATACCGTAAAAAATATTATCACCCAGCACTAAACAGACCGGATCATCTGCAATAAACTCGCGACCAATAATAAATGCCTGCGCCAAACCATCGGGCGACGGTTGCGCAGCGTACTGGATATTAATACCTAGCTCCGAACCATCGGTAAGTAAACTTTCAAAATCGGGTAAATCACGTGGCGTGCTAATAATTAAGATATCCTTAATACCCGCCAGCATTAATACCGACAAGGGATAATAAATCATTGGCTTATCGTATACCGGTAAAATTTGTTTGCTAACGGTTTTAGTTAGCGGGTACAAGCGGGTACCACTTCCGCCCGCTAATATAATACCTTTCATAATAGATCCTTTTATTTCTGCTTGTCAGTCTGCAAGCCCATACCTAAGCGCTCACCACTATAGCTAGCTGAACGAATGGGTTGCCACCACCAATCATTAGCAAGATACCAATCAACGGTTTTCGCAATACCGGTTTCAAAATCTTCTTTAGGCTGCCAAGCCAACTCAGAGGTGATTTTACTGGCGTCGATAGCATAACGCTTATCATGACCAAGACGATCATCAACATAGCTAATTAAACGGGCATAACTTTCACCATTGGCTCGCGGTTTACGCTGGTCTAACTGCGCACAAATGGCTTTAACCACTTGCAAATTAGTGCGCTCGTTGTTACCGCCGATATTATAAGTCTCGCCGCACTGACCTTTTGTTACAGCCAACACCAAGGCCTCGGCGTGATCATCAACATATAACCAGTCACGAATATTGTCGCCCTTTCCGTATATAGGCAAAGGCTTTTCTTCCAGCGCGTTGAGTATAACCAATGGAATTAATTTTTCTGGAAAGTGATAAGGCCCGTAATTATTAGAGCAATTGGTAACAACCACAGGAAAATCATAAGTATGAAACCAGGCTTTAACCAAATGATCACTAGCAGCCTTGGATGCCGAGTAAGGCGAGCGCGGGTCATAAGGCGCTTGCTCG
>CAJQQO010000129.1 GCA_905480475.1 uncultured Pseudomonadales bacterium
GTATGCGCGCTTCACTATGCAAGCGCTCGTTCTCGGCCATCAAGGTCTCACGCGAATTAAAATAAGCGTCAAAACCCTGCACGATATTACGCGGCTGATTGGCAAGCCAATAGAAGGGAATAGAAATATAGGACAGAGCAACCCGTGACGGGCCAGTTAGATTAGTTTTATAGTCGGCAGCGATTAAAAAAAGCGACAGCGATCCCAACACTAATAATCGCGTGCCTATCGAAGGGGTTTTTCCAAAAATGGGCTTAATAGCGCATCTCCGTCATTAACTGCTCGCCTTGTTAATTGGCAGGAATTAGTCAGTAGACAGAAAATCGATATTGTATTCGTCCATTAACTCCAAAGCTTTACCGCCACCGCGAGCAACGCAGGTTAATGGATCGTCGGCAACGACAACGGGCAAGCCAGTTTCATTTGACAATAGACGATCGAGGCCGCGTAATAGCGCACCACCGCCGGTTAACACAATGCCGGACTCAGCGATATCCGAAGCCAGCTCAGGTGGTGATTGCTCCAATGCACCTTTAACGCCTTGAATAATAATGGTTAGCGCGTCTTGCAGCGCTTCCATAACTTCATCGCTATTCATGGTAAATGAACGCGGCACACCCTCAGCCAAGTTACGGCCACGCACATCAATTTCTCTAAGCTCGCCGCCGCTAATCGCGGTACCAATTTCTTGCTTAATACGCTCAGCGGTCGCATCACCAATTAAGCTGCCGTAATTGCGGCGAACATAAGCGACGATAGCTTCATCAAAGCGATCTCCGCCGGTGCGCACCGAATCGGAATACACCACACCATTAAGTGAAAGAATCGCGATTTCGGTAGTACCACCACCGATATCCACGACCATAGTCCCTCTCGCCTCTTCTACCGGTAAGCCTGCACCAATTGCGGCAGCCATTGGCTCTTCAATCAGTCTGACCTCACGGGCTCCGGCACTTAAGGCCGACTCGCGAATCGCTTTGCGCTCAACTTGGGTGGAATTACAGGGTACGCAAACCAATACTCGGGGGCTGGGACGGATAAAACTGTTTTTATGCACCCGAGAGATAAAATGCTGAAGCATTTTTTCGGTCACCTGAAAATCGGCGATCACGCCGTCTTTAAGTGGCCGAATGGCCATAATATTGCCGGGAGTACGGCCTAGCATGCGCTTGGCATCGGTGCCTACTGCGGCAATCGTCTTTTGACCGTTATGCATGCGGATGGCAACCACTGATGGCTCATCGAGCACAATGCCCTGTTCTCTTACGTAAATTAGTGTGTTTGCGGTGCCCAGATCTATCGATAAATCGTTGGAGAACATGCCCCGGATAAACTTTAACATATAACTTTGGTCTCTTTTTAATAAGCCCCTACCCGGATAAACCCAATCGCCATGCAATGCTGGCGCTAAGGTAGGAATTCATTTTTTTATGGATTAGGCTCTATTTTGCAGCTTTGCTCGTTCTCACTATCATCATTGAGCAAAACGATCCTTAAATTCGGTCAGCTTGCTCGATGAAAGCTCATATTCAATCGGCTACTTGCTGTAAAAAATGGGCGGCGCCCGCTTTTGTCGTTAAACTTATAACAATCAATACGCTTAATCAGCCTAAATTACCGCTTCCCTAATTGGGTAATCCCCTCGCCCTTTAAACAATCGGCAAACTGTAACAATGGCGGGGATTTAGGGCAAGGCTGAAATGTGATAACTTAGCGCTTTTACCGGTTTTGCATAACATTAGGATCATTTTAACCAATATCCATCGCGATCTCGCTATTTTACTCAAGACTTTCAGTAAATACTTACAAGTTATTGCAAAGCAGTAAAAATAAACCAGCGATAACGGCATAATAATTCGCATGCATGCTTGGCGGTTGATTCTCAGCATCGAAACCAAGCGATATAAACATAAGGGCCTAAGCAAAACGCCAAGTTCAAAACCTAAATCAAGGCCAAACGGCTATCGATTAGCAGCGAATAACAGCAGCACCCTAAAAACATAGTATTTTTACGAGTATTTAAACGAATGACGATCACCCCTGAACAAATAGCGACCACTGCCTCACTAGCCAAACTAAAAATTGAAGGTGATGATGTTATCGAAATCACCAAGCGTATTAGCGCAATACTGGAACTGGTGGACCAAATGCAAGCCATCGACACCAGTGATGTCGAGCCAATGGCAAATTCGCTAGATGCCGTTCAACGTCTGCGTACCGACGAAGTCCGCCAAGTCGACGATCCTGTGAGCGCCAGAGATCAATTCCAAAGTATCGCGCCTGCCGTTGATGAAGGCCTATACCTGGTGCCTAAGGTGATTGATTAAAGCTTGCTTGCTTAGGCGAGGTTTATTTCAGCTTGTATTGAATAAGCCATATTAAGCCGCCACTAGCATCGAAACACTTTATACCCATATCTTAACGCCAAGCGCCCAATACCAAGGTAATAGCTGGCGTTTTGATCAAATATTTTTATTAACATCGGGAACGATATAAACCAAGCCATGAAACCTCTACACCAATTAAATCTTGCTGAAATATCGCCGCTGTTGCAAGCCAAGCAGTTTTCGTCCCGCGAAATTACCAGTCATATGCTTAACCGCATTGACCAACTCAACGGTACTTATAATTGTTATATCAGCGTTGATCATCAAGGTGCGCTGGCCGCCGCCGATGCCGCCGACCAAGCGATTGCTTCGGGTCAAAGCGGGCCGCTGTTAGGCGTACCGATGGCGCACAAAGATATCTTTTGTACCCAAGGGCTCAAAACCAGTTGCGGTTCAAAGATGCTAGACAACTTTATTCCGCCTTACGACGCGA
>CAJQQO010000130.1 GCA_905480475.1 uncultured Pseudomonadales bacterium
AGTTTGGCTGATTATTTATCGAGCAAAACGCAAAGTAAAGTAACTTATTCAACATTGCGACCCAAAATGGGGCTGGTTAATATTAGCCGTCCCTCTTTTAGGGCAAAACATATGAAAAAAGCGGAGTCAAAGAAATGAAAAAAATTTCAATAGTTTTATTTTCGTCAATACTTGCGTTAACGAGCGCAAGTGCAATTGCTGCCGATAACCAGTTTTTTGTTTCAGCCGATGTGGTTAGATCCGATCTCGATACTGGAGTGAACGGGATTGATGATACGGATACCTCTTTTGGTATTGGTTTTGGCGTAAACTTAAACGAGAACTTTACTGTCCAAGCTAACTATCAAGATTTTGGTGAGATTTCTGGTAATTTCGAAGGCGCAAATGTTTCCGCAGAAGCTGATGCATTTCAACTTTCTGTAACCGGTGGTTTGCCAATCGGTGAAAGAGCGGGTGTTTATGCTGAGGTAGGTATTGATATTTGGGATGCTGATTTAAGTGGTCCTGGTGGTTCAGTTAGTGATGATGGCACTGATGTGTTTTACGGTTTTGGTGGTTATGTATCGCTTACTGATAACGTAGCGTTAAAATTAGAGTATCAATTCCACGAGTTAGAGGATACGGAAATTGATACCCTTGGCTTAGGTGTATCGTTTAGTTTCTAATGGTATTAAAAAGCCAGTGAGCGCAATTTAAATTGTATTAGCCGTCATTTTTATTGGCAGTAAGCGCACAAGCATTGGTATAGCGGTAACAGTGACGGGTATTTACATCAAGTCACTGTTACCGATTTTATTTTCTCGCTCCCTCTCTATTTTTACCAAGTTTTTCAACGCCTCGATATTTCTATTTCCGTATTTCCCTCACTTTAATTGGCAGCTGCAGTCTAGGTTGTTTTAATTACCTATTGATTTGGCACTGCTATAGTAGACCGCGCAGTGCATCTTCAACCTTCAGTTGAACGCTTGCGTCCAATGGCTTTTTACTCACCATTTTTGATCGCTTATTGTGCAGCCACTCTTGGTGTATTGATCTTTGCAACAAGCCACTCTATGCTGCGCCTTTATCCATCGAATTTAACTGAAAATTAAAATACTAATTACCAAATAATTGAGGAGTGTTGATATGGGCTTATTTGATTTTGTAACAGAGGCTGGTAGCAAGCTGGGTGGGAAGATTTATGATGTGGTTCATAAAGATGAGCCGGATCAATCAGTAACAAAGCTAGACCCCATAAAAGTCAACGCCGCAAGGGAAAAAAGTATTACTGCAAATATTGAAGAGTCGGGTGTTCAAGTTGAAGGCCTTCAAGTGCTGGCCGATGGGAAGACGGCGACGCTCAAGGGCACGGTTAATTCACAAGCCTGCTCAGAAAAGCTGACCTTAATTGCCGGAAACCAGTTTGGTATTGGCACCGTTGATTGCCAGCTTGTTGTTGAAACACCTGAGCCAGAATCTCAACTATATACAGTGAAATCCGGTGATACTTTATCTAAAATCGCCAAGGCGTTTTATGGGGATGCTTCTAAATACCCGGTTATTTTTGAGGCCAACCAACCTATGTTGGAAAATCCCGATAAAATATTTGTCGGTCAAAATTTAAGAATTCCAGCGGTATAAATTTCTCCAGAACTTGTCCTATCACTTCTGCTCCTACTAAGTTGTGGAGCAGAAGCTTTTCCTAGCAATCCTTTCTTGTTAGTTTCCTCTCCAGCTTTCTATCACACCCTGTAAATGTCTTTCTCTATATCTGTATACGTAGTGTCAAACCACCGAGAATGATTAATTTGTAAGCCTGCAGCTAGCCGCTTTTTTTTACAATGCGGGAAATAGTTTGTTAGTGTAAATAAATCGATTCTATAGGTGTGAAACCATGGCAGAAATTCATTCAGGCATATGCCGCGTATGTCCCGCGTATTGTCAAATTCTGGCGCATGTTGAAGAGGGTAAGCTGGTAAAGGTAACTGGAGATAAAAATGATCCTTATTACCACGGTTATACCTGCCCTAAAGGACGAGCCTTACCTGAGCAGCACAATAATCCCAAGCGCTTATTAACGTGCAAAAAGCAAAACTCTACTGGCGGCTTTGATGATATTCACAGTGAAGCTGCAATGGATGAGATTGCCGAAAAAATTCAAGCGATTGTTGCCGAGCACGGTCCTAGATCGGTCGCTATTTATGCGGGTACCGGCCAAGTGTCTAGTCCTGTTGCACCTTCGGTAGCGGTCTCATTTTTAATGGCACTGGGTTCGCCCATGCATTTTACTTCCAGCACGATAGATCAGCCCGGCAAACATATTGCTATGGCAGCACACGGTTTATGGTCGGCAGGTGAGTTAAATTTTAATACCGCCGATAGCTGGATTATTGTTGGCGCTAACCCGGTAATTTCCAAAGCCAGTGGAGCGCCGGGAAATAATCCTGCGCAGCGTTTAAAAGAAGCCCAAGCACGCGGACTTAAATTAGTTGTTATTGATCCGCGCGTCACTGAAACGGCCAAGCGCGCTTATATCCATCTACAGGCAAAACCCGGTGAAGATCCAACAATATTGGCGGGGCTGTTAAATATTATTCTTGCAGAAGGTCTTTATGATCGTGAATTTATTGATGAAGATGTTGATGGATTTACCGAACTTAAACAATCAGTAGCGAAATTTACACCTGAATATGTAGCCAATAGAGCCGGCGTTGACGCTAAGGATTTAATTAAGGCAGCGCATGCTTATGCATTTGCAGTGGGTCAGCAGGGCAAGGGTGGCGCTGTGACTATGGGTACGGGCCCAAATATGTCTTTGCATGGCAGCCTAAGTGAATACTTGGGTTATTGCCTAATGTCGGTATGCGGCTATTGGCCGCGTGAGGGCGACAAGGTTACCAAGCCTAATGTGTTATTGCCCGCGTTTGAAGCGAAAGCGCAAGCAATGCCACCTTATAAGGGCTGGGATTACCCAGACAAAATGCGGGTGCGAAATTTAAGTAAAACCGCTAGCGGAATGCCAACTGCGGCTTTATCTGACGAAATATTGTTAGACGGTGATGGTCAAGTCAAAGTGCTTATTTGCATGGCCGGTAATCCAATGATGGCTTGGCCGGATCAGGAAAAAACTTATCAGGCGATGCAAAAGCTCGAATTATTAATTTGCCTTGATTACCATATGACCGCAACGGCTGAGCTTTCGCATTATATTATTCCGCCCAAGCTTTCATTAGAGACGCCAGCCACAACACAATTATGTGAAGGAAATAAACATTACGGTTATGGATTAGGTTTTGATGAACCTTATGCCAGTTACGCACCTGCTATTGTTAATCCACCGGCTAATTCTGATGTGGTAGAGGAGTGGGCGTTTTATTATGGGCTTGGCCAGCGGATGGGATTGTCATTATTTATTGCCGCGCAAGCCGGTTGGGATCAGTTTCAAGAAAGCCAAGCGGGTTTTGCGATGCTGGATATGCAACATAAACCGACTACTGATGATTTGCATATCAACCTCACAGCCAACTCAAGAATACCCCTAGATGAAATTAAAAAACATCGTGGCGGAAAGATCTACGCGGTTGATGAAAAAGTACAAGCTAAAGATTTGGATTTTGCGGGCAAGCTCTGCGTCGGTAATGCAATGATGCTGCAAGAGTTGGCCGATGTTTACGAAGAGGATTTTATAGCTTCGCAAAGTGTTGCGGATTATCCCTTTCGTTTGGTTTGTCGCCGGTTAAATGCGGTGATTAATTCTGCCGGTAGAGAAGTTGCTGATACAAACCTAAAGCCTTACAACCCAGCGTATATGCATCCTGATGATTTAGCCAAGCTTGGCTTAAGTGATGGCGATACGGTCAGTATACGTTCTTCGCATGCATCCATTTTTGGTGTGGTAGAAAGTGATACGACATTATTAACCGGCATTGTTTCCATGCCGCATGCTTTTGGCGGCTTGCCGGGTAAAGATGATAATAAACTTTTGCAAATTGGCAGTAACACCGGCAAGTTGACGCCGGTTGAAAAAAATTATGATCCGCTTACAGGAATACCGTTGATGTCTAATATTCCTGTGCAGATTGAGTCGATGGATCTTACGAAGCTTTGGTAAGGCTCCATGGATTAAAGAAAATATTTTTCGGTGGAAACCTAACTAATAAACCCTTTATCTGGCGCTTGCTCTAACTGTCTTGCGGCCGACTGCTTTTTGGTCATCTCGGTCGCTTACACAAAATCTAAACTGCTAGAAAGCCTCGAGCACGCCGTATATGGAATCCCTTGTTCGCGTCAATGCAGCCACTGTTAAATCTCTTCCCCCTATTAAAACTAATCTCTATAAGTTGTTGAATCTTTTAGTATTAAGAAATATGATCAGGGGAAGTAATTTAATAAAAAACTTGGCTGTTTCTCATTTTGCAGAATGGTTTAAAGTTGAAAAAGGATTTAAGCCTATGAATTTTCAATTATTTTTCAGTTTTTTCGTTGCTTGTTCTCCAACATTAAGGGGAAAGGAATTATAGACACCCGTTCCCCCTAATAAACTGTTAACTGTAAATAGGTATTTATGAACGAAGAAATCATGGCAAAATCTCTTTTAGAAAAAAGGGAAAATGGCATTAGTGTTATGAGTGGTTTGCGAACTATTAAAGGCAGGCTCCTATTTAGGTTTGCAATGCTTGGTGTGTTGTATTTTCTTTATAGTCAATCTAGCAATAACGCATTCCTCTATCTTGGCGCTGGTTATATTTTGGGTATGACAATTCAAGATATCAGCTGGTTTGCTACCATAGCAAAAACATGGTCGTTCAGTTGTAAAGTTACTGACTGGGAAAAGGTGGAAGAGCTTGCAGGTAAAAACAGTTAACAAGTTTTTTAAACACCGCTACGCACCTACGGCGCTCCGCTGGACTCATCACTGCGTTCTTCGCCGTTTACAAAAGCGTTAAGGTAATTTATGTCAGGATCGCTTCAAATAGATTCAAAAGAAGAAGTTGGTTTTTGGGACGGGATTCCTAAATGGAAAGTTGGTTTGGCTACACTGCCATCAAGCTTAGCTTGGCTAAATCTGTTTTTTGATACTGGTAATCCCATTTTAGCCGCAGTGCTAATTTTAACTTCTGGGATAGCAATGGGATTACCATTCGTGTTGTATGCTATATTTTGGCGTATTGTATTAAACAAGCATATCTCTATGTTATTTTGGTTAAGCCTTTTTTTACTTCAGTGTTTTATATATGGTTCATTTATATACTTCAGCACGTCACCTTAACAAGTTTAGGCGCTCGGACGCAGTAGTTCCCCCGTTTTAGTGGACACTTTCTGATAACTCAGGAGGTGTTAGATTGATGAGGCTGACCTTATGATTTCTTGGATGGTAGTTTTAATTGGGTTGGCAATGTCTTTTTATTACGCGGATTTGTCAGCTGAAAATCAACTGTATAGCCTTTGGGCTCCTTTGAGCTGCATGGTGTTTTCAGTGGCATTTTTCATAAAGCTCGTGTTAAGTTTTGTGTGGGCACGACACAAAGAAAATAGGTCTTATGGCGTTGCTCCAAGTTCCGGCGGATTTGATGATGGCGGTGGAGGTGGTGACTAGTGAGAGCTGCGGGTGGTAATCAGAATTTTGTGACTGATGAGTTGCCAAGTACAAATTTGTGGTCGCCTAGCCTTGGCTTTCAATCTAACAAGTCGCAGCACGAAGTCGGACGCACTACCGTGCGCCAGTGTGCGAGGCGTTAGATTCTTATGAAACTATTATACGAGGCAGCAAATACAGTCGAAGCAAATATGATTCTGCATTTGTTGGAGCAGGCTGGCCTGACTGCAAGAATCGATGGTGAGTATTTGCAAGGTGGCATTGGCGAGATTCAAGCCATCGGTGTCGTCAGAGTTATGGTAGAAGAAAATGACTATGCCGATGCGCAAAAGATCATTACAAAGTGGGATGAGAAACAACCTGAGCAAGAATTGCCGACTCAAGCCATAAAAAAGAAACACAGTTTCAGCACTGCGATTATTGGCTTTGTAAGCGGTGTTGCCGTAATGGCGTTATATTACAGCACGCCCATAACTGTCGATGGGATAGATTATGACTCGGATGGGAGGCTCGATGAGAAATGGAAGTTTGTAAATAACCGTCTGTCGAAAACTGAAATTGATCGTAACCTTGACGGTAAAATTGATTTTATATACATATTTGACCGCAAGGGTATTATTGAGTCATCGTCATCGGATGACGATTTTAATGGAATATTTGAAACGGAAGTTTACTACGATTTCGGAAATCCAGTACGGCAGAAGTCAGATTCCACGGGCGACGGTTTTAAGGATTACAAAATAAACTTCAAGTATGGCCTTATAGAAAAGATAACTTTTCTCAATCCTGTTAGCAAAAAGGCAAGTAAGATCCAGTATTATGGACCAATCAAACTTAAAAGTGCTGAAGTTGATACAACCGGCGATGGTGTTTTGGATACATTATATGAATATGATTATCTCGAAGAGATTGTCAAAAAATCTAACAATTAAAACCAGCCGACGCATAAATGCGCTGATTCTTTAGGTGTTGTGTGCAGGAGCAACGAGTGATCCATGTTTTAGTGAAGTTGGAAGTAGCGGATTTCTCAGCTTTGGAGCAATTTGAAAGTGCAGCGGTATCGATCATGAAAAATCACGGAGGTGATATTGTCAGTGCCTTCGAAGCCGAAAGATATTCTGAGAATAGTGGCGTTGAAATTCACCTGTTACAGTTTCCGAGTAAAATGAAGTTCGAGCAATATCGTGCGGACGAACGCTTGAAACCCCTGGCTGAGCTAAGGGAACAAGCCATTCGAAATTCCGAGATTACAATTTCCAATCGAATGAAATCGTATGGATGAGTTAGAATTCCTCATACATAACAAGCCTATCAACTTTGTGTAGGGAGTTGAGCTGTTTATAGGTAATTGATTTAAATGGTGCCGGGGCCGGGTTTTAAGTGACTATCTATCCCGTTGAATTTAAAGCAAAAAAAATAATTTTAAAAAATTTAGTACCAACACTGATACCAACTGACCGAAAAACGCGGATAAGAGTCCGAAACGGCTAAAATTCATCCATTTCTTCAGTGTCGTTTCGTCGTCGTTTTAGCTTCTTTAAAGACTACTCTCTGTGTATTTTTAAATCAATATTCTTATACTTAGTATTCTTATATAGAGTGATCTCGATATATCGAAATCAGACCTTGGTATATCGGATTCAAGACTTCGATATACCGGAATCCAGACTTCGATATGTCGAAGTCTGGACTTTGACCGCCATGTTGCCCCGTTTTTTCCTAACAGTAAAATTCAGTTTGTAGAGATTGGTTTTCCCCAGCCCGCGACGGGTTATTTCTACCAAGCCAAGTTCTTTTAGCTCCTTTACGTATTCACTCACACGCGACGAACTGATACCCATATGGGCAGCAAGTTTCTCTTGGCCTGGAAAAGCGCAGTCCTTTTCCCATGCGTATTTAAGAAACATTGCGTAGGTCAATTTGGCGCCGATATTGATATCCGGATTCTCGAGGATAAAATTGGGCACTTGTGTAAAGCCTCCCTTTGCGATCGGGTCGTTTGAGTTTATTTCGATATTTCGTTCAATTGCGCCAAGTTGGTTGCCTATATTGTTCATACTGTTTGATTGCTTCATGGTGTAGCGGTTGTTTAAGATTGATAACTTTCAGTGTTATTATCAGACGGCTGCTCTGATTGGTTTAGCAGTAATCTGCCCAGTCCATTTGTCAATTTAGTGACTTGATCTGCTTGCGCTTGCAAAGATGCCAGTTGCGAATCTTTTTGCGAGACTTGTTCTTCAAGGAATTTGACGTACTTCACGTTAAACATTGCAGTCGCAGTATGCTCGCTGCTATCGCTTGCGCTCGTATTTGCTCGAGCGTTAGATACTGAA
>CAJQQO010000131.1 GCA_905480475.1 uncultured Pseudomonadales bacterium
TTTAGAAGTACTAAGAGCGTGAGTTTTAGTCGCTAGCATTGCACAAGACAGTTTTTAAAAATGGATTTTAAAAGCCAAATGCAAAAAATAACAACTGTTCAACACTATTCAAGCATCGATATCGCGGTGCTTGATTAAACACTTCACTGTATTCCAAGCTTCATTCCATAAATAATGAACGACATTAACCCGCAGACTGTTGCTGTTCAATATAAAGATAGCGCACTGTCGGTCATGCGTTCGTCTACGCTAGCCGTTGCCTATCAATTAATCGGCGACACTCTTGCCGCTGGCGACTCTCAACGCGCACTTTATATCACTGAGCAATTGCTGCTACAGCACGGCGAGTATGTGCCGCTGTTATGGATGAAAGCCTATATTCTTGAAGTGCAGGGTATTGATTGGAACCACCGTCTGCAATTTTGTGAACAAGCCTTGGCTATTGATCCACAGCATTTTGAATTTTGCTTAATGAAAGGGGATTTATTGCGAAAACTGGCTCGGCATCACGAAAGTATTGATTGGTATCAAGCGTGTTTAGCTTTTTATCCAGATCGTTGGGAGTTATATACCTCCTTAGGTATCACGCTTAACGAAACCACCGAAACCCAGCGTGCTGAAGCAGTATTTAGAAAAGCATTAGCGTTAAACAAATACAATGCCATTGCATGGTTTCAGTTGATTGGTATTACTGAATTTTCTCGTCAAGATTTAAATCAAATGCAGGCGAGCTTGAAAAAGAAAAACATTTCTCCAAGTGATAAGGCGCAAATAGCTTTTGCCATCGCCGCTTATTGGCGAAAATTAGCGAATGTTGAGAGTGAAGCGCATTATTTAAAAATGGCTAATGAAATTCAAGCTGTTGGTCAGAACTATAATGCTGCAGCAAATAAGCAAATTATACAGCAGACTATTGAGCAATTTGATAGAAGTACCTTCGAAAAAATCTCTTCGCTAATTGAAAAATACCAATCCGAGTTGTCAAGCAAAGCAATATTTATTGTTGGTATGCCACGCAGTGGTTCAACCATGCTTGAGCAAATGCTAGCGCAGCAGCCGGATATGACATCGACTGGTGAAAGTTGTTTGCTAGAAATATGTTTATCACAAACGTCTAATAGAAAAAATCTAGCGTCGATGCGGCCCTCGTTAATACCGGCGTTAAGCGAGCAATCGATAATTGAATTTCGGCAGAACTATGAGCAAAGAATTTCTACCGCGGTAACTACTCCGGTATATTCAGACAAATCGCTCGATAACTATCGAATCGTCGGTCTGATTAAAGCGGCTTTTCCTGAATCAAAAATTATTTCCATAGAGCGTCATCCGCTGGATATCATTTTAAGTTGCTATCAAAACTCCTTTGGTGATGTTGCTTATTCCAATAAGCTTTCGGATTTAACTAAATACTATATTAACTACCGCAAGCTAATGGCTCACTGGCAATCTGTTTTTGGGCAGCCATTTTTATCGGTGCAATATGAGCAGTTAGTGGCTGACCCAGAAACGCAAGCCAAGCAAATATGTGAGTATTGTGAATTGGACTGGCGACCGGAAATGTTGGATTTCCATTTAAACAAGGCGGCGGTCAATACGGTGAGCAAGCAACAAGTTCGTTCACCAATTTACGCCACATCGGTAAGTCGTTGGAAGCCTTATGAGAAGTTATTGCAGCCAGTGATACGCAAGTTAGAGGCTGAGGGATATCTGTAAGTAAATCATCATCCAAAAGCAAAATATTCAATGCGTAATTCGCAACTAGAGGATATAATGCGCCGCTCTTTAGCTCTGGCTTCAGATCAGGCTAAAGTTAAAGTAGGCCAGTTTTCATCGGGGCATAGCGCAGTCTGGTAGCGCACCACACTGGGGGTGTGGGGGTCGCAGGTTCGAATCCTGCTGTCCCGACCAAATAAAAAAGGCCACTCGTAATTATGAGTGGCCTTTTTTATTACCCGCCCGTTTTTTGATATTCTCAATAATTAAATATTCTAACATTTCCTGTTAAATTGGATCCTATGATTGCCAACATCTTTCAGCTAAATGACTAAACATACGCTTTTGGCCGCCATTTATGAAACAATACTGCGCTTTATTGAAGAATAGATTGAGTGCCAGATTATGACAAAAAATGTTCATTCTTTAGATGCTGAGGCTTTGGCGACGTATTTAGAGGCTCAAATTGAAGGCTTTCAAGGTCCGCTAACAGCCGAAAAATTCTCTGACGGCCAATCCAATCCGACTTTTCTTATTAGCGCTAAAAGCGGTCGTTATGTTTTACGCCGCAAGCCACCGGGGGTTTTACTCCCTTCGGCCCATGCAGTTGATCGCGAATACCGCGTTCTACGTGCGCTGGCGGATACCGATGTGCCGGTTGCTCGCGCTTACCATCTATGCGAAGACGATAATGTTATTGGCAGTATGTTCTATGTGATGAGCTTTGAGCAGGGTCGAATCTTTTGGGATCCGGCACTAGCCGATTTTTCTGATATCGAGCGCGGCAAAGTGTTTGATGAAATGATTAGCGTATTGGCAGCTATGCACAGTGTTGATATCGATGCGGTAGGTTTAAGTGACTACGGCAAACCCGGTAATTATTTTGAACGCCAAATGAATCGCTGGAGTAAACAATACCGAGCTTCCGAGACCACGCCAATTGATGCGATGGAAAGCTTAATGGATTGGCTTAACGCGAATATTCCTGCCGATGAGCAAAAGACTTGTTTAATTCATGGCGATTATCGTTTGGATAACGTTATGCTTCACGAGCAGCAAAGCAAAATTATTGCCGTGCTCGATTGGGAATTATCAACCTTAGGTAATCCTTTAGCTGATATTGCTTATTTTTGTATGGGCTTACGTTTACCTAAAACTGCGCATAGTCATGGTTTGGCAGGGGTCGATCGCGAGGCTCTGGGTATTCCCAGTGAAGCTGAAATTGTTAAACGTTATTGCGAGTTACGCGGTATTGAAAAAATAGATAATTGGCATTTTTATTTGGCGTTTAGTTTTTTCCGTTTGGCTGCGATCGCTCAAGGTGTTGCCAAACGCGCACTCGATGGTAATGCTTCTAACGAAAACGCTAAGCAGATTGGTGCCATGGTGATAGGTTTGGCGCAAATGGCATTGCAAGTTATTCAAGACGAAAAGTAAGATTAAATAAATGCCTTAGCTGCTATTAAAGGCAAAATAAATACTATTGGGAAATAAATCAATGAGTACAAATTTATTTGATTTAACTGGGAAGATTGCCTTAGTTACCGGCGCTAGCCGGGGTATTGGCGAGGAGATCGCCAAGCTATTAGCCGAGCAGGGCGCGCACGTTATTGTCTCTAGCCGAAAGATTGATGGCTGCCAAATAGTTGCCAATGCGATTAATGAATCAGGTGGCAGTGCTGAAGCGTTTGCCTGCCATGTTGGCAATATGGATGATATCAGTAATATTTTCGCTCACATAAAACAACAGCACGGCAAACTGGATATTTTAGTTAATAACGCGGCTGCCAATCCTTACTTTGGTGATATTCTTGATACCGATCTTGGCGCCTATAGCAAAACAGTAGACGTGAATATTCGTGGTTACTTTTTTATGTCGGTTGAGGGTGGGCGTTTAATGCGTGATGGCGGTGGCGGTGCAATCGTCAATACTGCCTCGGTAAATGCGTTGCAGCCAGGCCCAGCCCAAGGTATTTATTCCATTAGTAAAGCGGCGGTGGTTAATATGACTAAAGCCTTTGCTAAGGAATGCGCGCAACATGGTATTCGTGTTAACGCATTGCTACCGGGTCTTACTAAGACTAAATTTGCCGGTGCTTTATTTAGTCATAAAGAGATCTACGATGCGGCAGTGCAAGAAATCCCTATGAAACGCCATGCAGAGCCAGCAGAAATGGCGGGCACGGTATTGTATTTGGTCTCGGATGCGGCCAGTTATACCAATGGCGAATGCATAGTGGTTGATGGTGGTCTTACGATTTAGCCGCTTTTAAGCAGAGTTGGTTTTTACAGTGTCAGCATACTAAGGTGGCGGCTATATTTAAGCCTCTGGCTTAAGCAAAGGATTCGGGTAAGTTATCTAGCAAATGCCGGTTGTCATCATCCCATGGATGAAAGTCTTTTTGATAATAAGCTTTATAGTCTGGCCAGAAAGTGCGAACTAATCCGCCACGTCCAAATAGAAATTTAGCGCAGCTTTTAAAAGTACTTAACTTCCATAGCTGCTGGTTCTTATGCAGCATGTAAAAACTATTTTTTAAAGTGTCTCTTAAAAAATTATAAGTAAAAAACATATACATTCTGCGGCGTAATTTATATTTTCCGCCGATACTACTGTAGACATCAAAGGCAACTGATTTGTGTTCCAGTTCTTCGGAGGCATGCCAAAGCCAGAGGTTTTTCATTGCGCTGTCGACGTTTTCAAACATCCAGCCATTCAGTGATTGCGCTGCTAATATAGCGGTAAAGTGTTCAGCGCCGCAGGTTGATGCTAGCATAATCCGATTACCAGCCTCCATCGATCTCACTTTTTTGATTCGATTTACAAAAGGCGATTCCAGTTTTGTTAAATCATAACCCCGTTGCGCGCAGAGTATTTCATTGTATTTTTGGTGCTCGCGGCGATGCATGCCTTCCTGACCAAAAAAGCCACTCATTTCTTTTTTAAGCTTGGGGTCGTTAACTCTATCGGCATACATGCGAACGCTGTCGATAAAGGCTTTTTCACCGACTGGAAAGCTAATACTCATACTATTAAAAAACGCGGTCTTAAAGGCATCATTATCCAGCCAATCGGTCGCCAATAGTTTTTCCAAATCGAACTCGCGATTGCGAACCGTAATGCATACACCTTCGGGCGTTCGGGATGCTTGTGGGATTGCGGTCACGATTGATTGCCTCTTTTTATCTACATTGGCTTGCAGTATAGTGATAGCCAAATAATTTATGGAATCATTTTCGGTCAAATTGAGAGTCATTTCCGGCCAGATATATTTCTTATTTTATCAACTGCCGCTTAGATCGATACTCATATGAATGCCCGTATTGATGCTCGGATTGATGATCTGACTAACGCTTTGCCTAAGTAGTAAGCAAGAATAAAAATATGCTAGATAACTCGATGATTAGTGGCCTGATTAAGCCGCTGATCACATTGCTAGATGAGTACGGGATCAGCGCTAAGATGCTATTTAGCGACGCTGAGTTAAATCCTTTGCCCAGAGTTAAGCAATCGTCACAAACTACCCAGCCCCAAGCCGTTCGCGCGCAGATGAGTGTCAGCGCACTCGAACGTGCGCGTAAGCTAACAAAAGAGCCAGCGATAGCGCTGTATTACGGCCAGCGAGTTAGTATTTCCAGTCTTGGTACTTTGGGATTTGCATTGATGAGCTGTACCGATATCGCATCGGTATTGCGTTTATTGATTCGTTATCATCCTATTCTAACGTCTGAGCTAAGTTGGGAACTTTGTGAAGAGTTTTGTGACGAGCTGGGTGAAGGACTTGCTGATGACGCTCGTGGCGTCACATTACGTGCACAATTTCATAGCGGTAATCGCGACCAACAGCGTTTGCTGATCGAGTCGCATTTTTCTAGCATTAACGCTATAGGCACTTATTTTCTTAACCGGCCGATGTTTGGCGTCGAGTTACATCTTAATTATTCAGCACCTGAATACGCGGATATTTACCAGCAGATTTTCGCCGTGCCAGTATTATTTGATCAAGCCAATTGCCAATTGCTTATGAACAATGAGTTGTTGGATTTTAAATTAGTAACCGCTAATCCCGGCAGTCAGGTTTTTTTTCGTCAGCAATGCGAATTACTGTTAAGCGAATTAAATGCCGAGGAAAATATAGCGGCCGAGGTGCGGCGCCTATTAATGCATGCTAGTGGCAATTTCCCTGATATTACTCAGGTGGCGAGTGCACTGTTTATGAGTGAGCGCACATTGCGTCGACGCTTAAAAGCTGAAGGCACAAGCTTTCGTCGACTATTTGATGAGGTGCGAAATGTATTGGCACAAGAATATTTAACGGCCACAGCAATTACCGTTGCAGAGATTGCCGATTTGCTAGGCTATACCGAATGCGCAAATTTTCGCCGTGCATTTATTCGTTGGAATCGTATAACCCCGATTGAATATCGTTTGCAATCCAATTAACCGAGCAGTTGGTGTCTTTGTTCAGTTCGTTAGCAAAAGCCTAAGCCAAAGAGTGATTGGCAGCTATAGCTCGCAATCTAAAGCGTGCCAGTTAAAAATTTACTCTATGGCTACGATAGCCAGTGTTAACTTGGAAACGCAGGTAAGTTTGCCTTTGTCATTCTCAAGATGAATTTCCCAAACATGCGAACGTCTGCCCAAGTGAATAGGGCGGGCAGTACCCGTTACCAAGCCTTCCGATACCGGTCTTAAATGGCTGGCGCTGACCTCTTGGCCAAAGCATTGAAATCGCTCGGTATCAATAAGCATGGCACCGGCAAAGCTGCCCAGCGTTTCTGCCAGTACAACATTAGCTCCACCGTGCACTACGCCATAGGTTTGAAAGGTGCGTTTATCGGCCGGCATGGTACCTTTTAAATAATCGTCACCGATTTCAGTTAATCGAATATCCAAATGTTCACAGATAGTGTCTTTATTGAATTGTTCAT
>CAJQQO010000132.1 GCA_905480475.1 uncultured Pseudomonadales bacterium
AGCCAATATCTAAGCGTTGATCAAAGGTACTGTAAGCATCAATATTATATTGATTATTAGTTAAATCTAAGCCAACTGTAAAATCGGTGTTTTCTGTTGCCCTGGAAAAATCAGATCGGTTAGTTAGAACCGAACCATATAGCTCATCTTTAAAGCCGACGGATAAACGGGAATTATCATCAAAGCGTCCTGACAAACGAACATCGTTATCAAAGCTAAATTCCGCTGCTATTATTTGTGGACTCACAGTCATAAAACTCAATATACTCAAGACAACGCTTACGACCCGCATATGCGGCGAAGGAAATAGGCACTGAAAAAATCGAATTTTAGGTATAGTCATTTTGATATACATTAAACTCTCACGGAACCAACACGACATCGCCGCTTTGCAGCAAGATGTTAGATTCAAGTCGATCACCATCTTTAACTTGGCCATAGCGAAATTTAATTGCTTGCTGCACACCATTGGCATCGCGTCGCAGCACTTTAATTTTATTCTCAGCGGCAAAACTATTCAGTCCCCCTGCCAAAGCCAGCGCCTGAGTAACATCCATCATGCCGCTCTTTGGGAATGCGCCCGAGCGATTCACTTTTCCTAAAACAAAAACCAAACTGCCATTGCTGGACAGCGTTGAAACCACAACCGTCGGCTCGTCTTTCAAATACCGTGACAAACCTGAGGTTATCGCTTGCTGAAGCTCTGATACGGTTTTGCCTCCAGCGCGCAATTCTCCTAATACCGGTACGCTGACAAAACCGTCCGGCCGGACCAGAAATTGCTCCGAACTTAAAGTCGGCTCATTCCAAACTTGCAAAGATAAGGCATCACCGGCATTAATCTTATAAGTCCCGGTTTCAGGGGCCACATCCTGAGCTAAAGCAATCGAACTCAAGCAAGACAAAGTCACCAGAAACGCTGCGAAGAACGCCGCTCTTAAGGATGAGGTTTTAAAAACTGGCTGCCAGCCACTGAATAGATGCTGATTGCCCTGCAAGAACCTAAGGTTCATGTCGAACTCCTAAAATTTCTGTGTTATTTGTGATGTACGCTTAAGTTCATATGAACTCTATACCCATTTATATTGATGCAAAAAATAAGAATAGCGTATAGATTCTGTTTGTGACTGATTAGATTAAGGTTTTTGGAAATATTTGCATGCCAAAAGGGCTGTTTGAGCCTAGTCAGATCGTTTTTCAACCGACAACTGCAGACAAGCCAAATTGCAGCCGCAAACTAAACGAATCAACCGGCGATTACCACGGGTTTCACGTACTTTTACACTCTTTTGCGCAAAGCAGCCAGAAATACCAAATTTGCCCATAAAGACCACTGCTTTTCAGGCAAATAGGGGGGCTAAAGGAAAGTGTTCACTTAGATAAAAGCAGTGATGACTAAGCGAATTATCGGACAATCGAACAATGTCGAAAATGGCTAGGACTTACTTCTGAAACCGTCAAATGCACTTAAACAGCACAAGCTGTCTGCATTTCAGCCAATGTCTGTTGCAAAATCTTGGCGTCGCTACTGGCGCGATGACGTTTGAGCCGCATTGAGCGAATCACTTGTTCTTTTTTATGCTGCCAGCGCATCATCTCGTCGCTGGTTAATAATGATACAACCGAGTCAAGCTTAAAACGCTGGCGTACACCTGCCTCTTCGAACAACAGCGCTAACCAGCAAGAATCGTTACCCCAAGCATCTGAGTAAACCGTTTTTCCAGCCAACCACTCATTCAGCAACAAAGCCGCTTTAAGTGTTGATTTGCCTTTTATCAATAAGATGTCGCGGCTAATACCATGTAAGGACTCGGCCTCTTGGCTCCAGTGCAACCAATCAGCTTCAGGGCGAATCAGCGTGCAGTGGCTTTGTCCATTGGCTAGTGCAACACCAACTTCGATCGGGTAGCTTCCCGCTCCAAAACCCGACGCTTCAACATCAATAAAGTTGTACATGCATGTTCTCTTGGGACTGTTCTCTTACGGCAGTTCAATTACCGTAAGACTCGTAAACTAATGCCACGTAACAAGAACGCGCATAGACTCTATAACTTATCTTTTTAGTGTAGCCAGATTCGCAGTTTACGCAGGCAATCTTATCGCCTTAAACAATAATTTAAGAAGCAGATCCATCCATTTCATCAAGCAGCTCCTGAATCATGCCGAGCCGGACATTAGGCTCGTCTAAAGCCAGCAAACGACAGCGTTGCGCATTGGGAAAGGGCAGTAGGTAGGAAAGATAACAACCGAGCTTTGAAGCATCAATAAGCCAGTCCTCAATTTCAAACTTGGGATACCCCAAAGAAACAACATAGGGGTGCTCTAACAAAGATGTTAAAACGTGAACCAGTTCCTCAAATTCGCTGGGTACTGCTTCAATTGCTTCAGCTTCAAAAGGTTTTATCGACGCCATCAGCAACTGAGTTTTTTCACAGCGCTCGGTTTGATTGATCTCAAACTTACCCAGCCCTTCACAAACAACACCTAACAAACCATTGGGCTGCTCATTAAAATCAACAATTTTGACTGAAGTGCCAACAGGATAGATCTCAATATTGTCAGAGACTGCATCGGCTGCTTGTGGAATTAAGGTCACAATACCGAAGGAACTCTCGGTGCTAAGACTGCTTTTAACTAAATCAAGATAACGCGGTTCGAAAATTTGCAAAGGCAGCCGGCAGCCCGGAAACGCAACCAAGGGTAGCGGAAATAGTGGATAGTCATTTGGCACAAGCTTTACTCGACAGCAAATAGTTTTAACAGTGTTTTAAAAGTGGGCTGCACTTTCAATTAATTTTTTAGCTTACTGCTTATTAATCATGCCCTTTAGTCATGGGCTTGTTTGTTGCTCTAACGCGGTTAACCAGCGTAACGCTGCCTCCGGCCCCGCGGAACACATATCTTGCTGCGGCTCAAATTGCCCACAAACTGCAGGCCTTGAAGGCAAGCCAAATAACTGGCAAGCATTTTTATCATCCAGCTGAATACATCGAATACCGGCGGGCTTACCATCTGGCATGCCCGGTATAGGCGACGATATATGTGGCGCAATACAACAGGCGCCACAACCGACGATACATTCCTGAGCCAAGTGCTAAATCTCAATACTATTCAGCGGCTTTACCCAAGGGTTTAAAGAGTAATAATAATTTTGGCAATAACAATAACGAACCCAATAATGCCGATAACATGGCAACACCGGTTAATAACCCAAAGTAAATACTGGGTTTAAAATTCGACAAGGCTAAAATGGAAAAGCCAAATATAATTGTGATCGAAGTGTAATACATCGCCCGTCCAATACTACCGTGGCAGCGGTACATGGTGGCAATATAATTATTATCCAACTGAAACTCTTTCTTAAATCGATGCACATAGTGAATGGTGTTATCAACACCGATACCAATACTAATAGCGGCGATAGTAATCGTCATCATATCTAACGGCACACCGGCCCAACCCATTCCACCTAACACTAGTAACGCTGCCATAAGATTTGGAATAATGCCGATTAACGCCAGCTTTAACGATTGGAATAAGATAATTAGCATAAAAGTAATTGCTATAAATACCATACCCAAGGTAAGAATTTGCGAGACAAAAAGACTTTGCAACATATTGTTATACAAAACCAACATGCCGGTAAAACGATATCGATCTTCTGTATAACCCATCTCGTCTTGCATAAAACTATTTAAATCTTTTAATAACTCGGCACGATTTAAGGTTCGACTGGTTTCCTTTACTCGTACTGTGATACGCGCTTCATCCGTTTGATCTGACAGATAAGGATCAATCATTACCTCTTTAATTGCGGGCGGCAGTTTTCGATAGGCCAATGCAAGTTGAATATCATCAATACCATTACCTAATAAGTCTTTGGCAACTTTGTACATGGTGGCTAAGGATAAGGTTTTGCCCGTCTCGGCCAAACCTTCAATATGATCATGAATACGTTCGATTTCATTTAATCCTGCCAAGGTAAACCAAGTACTGATCTCTTCGCTTGAACCATCCGCTGAATCACCAAACTCATCATCAAAACCATCATCGAACTCATCAACTTCATCACCGGCAGCAAAGTCGTTATCGAATTCATCCTCGCCGTCGATAGCGTCGACATTTTTAGCGGCCGGAAAAAGAATAATCTCTAACGGTATAGTACCGCCGAGCTCACTATCTACTAATTCCATACCTCGATAAATTTCTGTTGATTCATCAAAGTAATCGATAAATCGATTTTCCACTTTAAGCTGGGTTAAACCTGATATTGAAAAAACCAAAATCAACCCGGCGACAGCAAGAATCACAGCGCCAAATTTTTCGGTAACGCTGGCAAAACGTAAAGTAAAAGCACTACCTTGGACAGAAGAACCGTCTGCAGGGTTTTCCGGGCTACTGTCGGGCTTGGGCGGCTTGCCTAACATCATGCCTAGCGGCACAACAATAAAGGTTGTTAGCAAGGCGACTATGACACCGATAGTCATCATCCAACCAAAATCAATTACCGGCCTAATACCACTGACTACCAGCGACATAAACGCCACAATAGTGGTTAAACCGGTATACAAACACGGGCGTAACATCACGCCAACCGTGGCTAAAGCTAGTTCATGTTGCGAAGCACTTGGATGCAAAAGTTGCAGCTCTCGATAACGCACCACCAAGTGCACCGCTATTGCGAGCGTGATAATTAATAGCAACGCAACAAAGTTAGATGAGATAACCGTCATGCGCCAATCGAGCCAACCCAACAAACCCATCATAAAAACGTTAGTCAAAATACACACCAGAAACGGTAAAAAGACCCAGCGCAACGATCGAAAAATCACTGTTAGGACTACAACGATAAATAATAAAATACCGATGCCAAAAGTTTGCAAATCACTTTTTACAAAGGAAACCATATCACTGGCAATCATCGGTACACCACCAAGAAATATCTCCTCAGCATCAGGGCGATGGCCATCAATAACTTGTCTGACTTTTTCAACCAATAAATGCTGACGCTCAGCCGATAGCGTCGCGTAGTCTTTAAATTGTTGTTCAGCCTCAAGCAGTTCAATGGCGCTATCTGCCGACAACTCACCTTTAGCGTCTAGTGCACGCAGTTCATCGCGCGCATCAAGCAGTTCGCTGTATTTAACATTGCGATGTAAATTAACCTGAATTGCCGTGGTTTTACCGTCAGTACTGGATAATAACTGCTTGTAAATAGGGCTATCGCGAAACTCGGCGTCAACTAATGTTTTATCGACATTACCTTCCCGTAGCGTTTTAATACCTGAGACTAAATCAGATATTGACGCCTTGGGCGAATAAAGCAGCGGCACATCTAAAACAGACATTACCGATGAAACCCCATCGACCTGCTGTAGATCTTCGATTAACTTAGCCAATAAGGACAAGGTATTGTCCGCAAACAAATAATCCTTGGGCTGATAAGCAATAATAAAATACTCTTCGGCCGCATAGCGTTTGCCAACCTCGCGGAAAAACTCTAGATCCTTATCACCCTCCAACACCAGTGCATCGGCAGAGGCATCGACTTTATAATTTTGTGCGTGATAACCGGCTACTACGGTAAGCGCAGTTAATAACAAAATAATCAACCATGGCCTAGATAAAATAACCGCATCAAAAAATTTTGCAAATTTTGACGAGCCGTTTGTTAACGATAAATCTGACAAGTGAATCTCCCGTTATGCTGCTGTTGAGCTAGCATTTTTTCTGGCTTTGAAAGCCGGTTTTTTATTGCAGTGTTTTAACGAGCTCTGCTTAAGTACTATTATTAATTGTGGGTGCTGATATCAACTATTGGCGTTGGCACCCCAGCGTGCCATCAGTGTTTGATCAACACCAAGATGATCCAATATACGTGCGACCACAAAATCAATCATATCACTGACACTTTGTGGCTTATGGTAAAAGCCCGGCGATGCGGGCATAACGACCGCACCTAACTGCGATAGTTTTAACAAATGCTCTAAGTGAATGGTCGATAAAGGCATTTCTCTGTGCAGAATTATGAGTTGCTTGCGCTCTTTTAACATCACATCGGCGGCGCGCTCGATAAGATTATTACTTGCGCCGGTGGCTACCGCTGAAAGTGTACCCGAGCTGCACGGACAAATAACCATAGCATTGGGCGCATTAGAGCCCGAGGCAACCGATGCACCCCATTGCTTACGACCATATAAATGCAGTTGGTGTGGGCCGACATCGAAACGCGCCGCAAAATACTCGGCTAATTCAGCATCATCTGTGGGTAATATGTCAAGATCGGTTTCCAGCGCAATCACCTCGCGCGCCGCATCAGAAATAAGCAAGTGGACTTCTACATCCGCTGCCATTAATACTTCAAGAAGACGCAAACCATATTGCGCGCCGGAAGCGCCAGTAATGGCAAGAGTGATTGCTTTCATTTTAGATTCCAAGTTTTTTACTGGCTTTTTCCAAGCCTTGTTAACTTTTTAAAGGTAAAGCTTATTGCAATGCATCAATCAATAAGTGATGAATGCCAGCAAAACCGCCGTTACTCATAATCACTATCTGATCACCCGATGCAGTATATTGAGAAGCTTCGGCGATAATGGATTCGATATTATTGAAAACCTGATTATCACTACTGCCATTAAAAATCTTTTGCAATTCAGTTAAATCATCGCTCGCACTGCCACCTGTCACCAGTGCATCTGGCTCAAACCACAATACTCTATCAGCCTCTTTAACGGCGTCAGCTAAAACATCATGATGACAACCCATACGCATGGTATTGGATCTTGGCTCAATAATAGCCATTATTCTTTGCTGCGGATATCGTGCCCGCAAACCCTCTAAGGTGGTTTTTATTGCCGAGGGATGGTGAGCAAAATCGTCGTAAACACTAACACCGTTTACTGTAGCCAATAACTCCATTCGGCGTTTAACACTTTTAAACCCGGACAAGGCTTGCGCGGCATCGACAGCACTAACCCCGATATGATTAGCTGCAGCAATTGCCGCCAAGCCATTACTCTGATTGTGTGCCCCACATAGCGGCCAGCTAACTTGCCCGACATTTTGGTCTGCGCCCGCATCGGCAATACGACTAAGTTCAAAAGCCGATTGATCATTAGCTTGTGTTTCAACTCGCCAAGCACTTTGCTTGCCCGTTAAATATTCCAGCTGCGACCAACAGCCCATATCAATCACTTGTTGTAAGGCCGCCTCAGCAGGCATTAATACCCTACCACTCGCAGGAACCGTGCGAATCAAATGATGGAACTGCTTTTGAATCGCGGCGAGATCTTCAAATATATCGGCATGATCAAATTCTAAATTATTTAGCACCAACGTTTTCGGATGGTAGTGAACAAACTTGGAGCGCTTATCGAAAAACGCCGTATCGTATTCATCGGCCTCAATCACAAAGTACTGCGAATCACCCAGTCGCGCCGAAAGACCAAAATTACCCGGCACGCCACCAATCAAAAACCCCGGCGCTAAACCTTGATGCTCAAGTATCCACGCCAGCATGCTGGCAGTACTGGTTTTACCATGAGTACCGGCAACCGCTAACACCCAGCGGTCGTGCAATACATGCTCGGCCAGCCACGCCGGGCCCGATTGATAGCTCAAACCTTGATCAAGCACATACTCGACAGAGGGATTACCACGCGACAAAGCATTGCCAATCACCACGCTGTCAGGCTTTAAACGGGCAATATGCTCGGCATCATAGCCTTGGTGTAATTCAATACCAGCGTTAATCAGCTGATCGCTCATTGGCGGGTAAACGTTCTGATCGGCGCCCGTAACGACATGGCCAGCCTCTCGCGCTAATAACGCAAGACTGCCCATAAAGGTACCGCAAATACCTAAAATATGAATATGCATGAAGTAAAGTGCTCATCCGGAATGCTTTTCACTCCAGACGAAGGTAGCGCATAACAAAAACAAACCGTCGATGCGCGCCATTGGGGAGAGAAATAACGTCAACAATTGCAAATATTTTATCACAGCACTCAGGCGAAAATTTGACGATAATATAGCTTCATCTTGCCTATTGACTATTCAAGCCACCCATCCTAAATGGCCAGAAAACTATATGCCAAAGAAAAATGCTTTTTACGCCCAATCCGGCGGTGTTACTGCCGTTATTAACGCCTCCGCTTGCGGAGTTATACAAACTGCCAAAGCCCACCCTGAAATGGGCAAAGTCTACGCCGGCCATAATGGCATTATCGGCGCCTTACACGAAGAACTTATCGATACCAGCAAAGAGTCCGCCAAAACCATCCAACAGTTGCGCCATACTCCTAGCGGCGCATTCGGCTCCTGCCGCTACAAACTCAAAGGGATTGACGAAAGCCGCGCAGAATATGAACGACTTATTGAAGTCTTCAGAGCGCACAATATTGGCTACTTCTTTTATAACGGCGGCGGTGACTCACAAGATACCACCCATAAGATGGCCCAATTTAGTGCCGAATCAGGCTATCCCTTGCAATGTATAGGCATTCCTAAAACCATCGATAACGATTTACCGCTGACTGACAATTGCCCGGGTTTTGGCTCTGTTGCTAAATATGTTGCGGTATCAACCAAAGAAGCGGCGCTAGATGTTGCCTCCATGTGCGAATCATCCACGAAGGTGTTTATTCTTGAAGTGATGGGCAGAAACGCAGG
>CAJQQO010000133.1 GCA_905480475.1 uncultured Pseudomonadales bacterium
AAAAATATGATTAAAGATTGGCATGACAAAAGCGTTATTGTTACCGGCGCTGGCACAGGTATTGGGCGCGCGGTAAGTCATGAGCTGGCGAGTCGTGGCGCTATCGTTTATGTTACCGGGCTAGATTTAGGCGAATGCCAAACTGTTGCGAGGGATATAACCGCCAAAGGTTTTCAGGCAATAGCCGCGCAACTGGACGTTAATAGCTGGGATGAGTTTAAGGCCGTTATGCAGCAGGTCAAAGAACAGCAAGGCAAGTTGGATGTATTGATCAATAACGCCGGCATTTTATTTGTCGGTGAATTTTATGATATGGACGAGCACTTTATTGAAAAGTTAGTGCAAACCAATATCACCTCAGTAACCGTTGGTACTTTATATGCTTATCGATTAATGAAAGAACAAGGCCACGGCTTAATTATCAATATTGCATCGATTGGTGGCTTTTTACCAACACCCACAATGGCCGCTTACGCAGCATGCAAACATGCGGTAATAGGTTTAACTAACTCACTAGTCAAAGAAGCGGCTGAGTTTTCAGTCGATATTCGAGCGGTATGCTTTGGTTTAACACAATCGGCGCTATTTAAAAATGCGGAAATGAAATACGGTAATGAACAAACCGTTTTTGCTATGTTACCCGTTAAACCGCTTGCGACCGATATCGCTGCAAAATTATTTATTGATCAGGTCGCAAAAAACAATCATCTTATGTATGTGCCTTTTTCATCGCGACTTATGTGGTGGTTATCGCGATTTTTTCCATCGCTACTATATAAAGGCGCTGCAGATACAATTAAAAAATATCGCGAAATTTCTTCGCGCTAAACACCCTAATTATTAGTCAAATTGAAACCTAGGCACACAAACCTCTTCGCTCATATCCTCCCATGCAACACTGACCGCTCTACCTATATCAGCTGGCTCAACACTTGCGCCAACAATATTCGACATCATACGCACCGTATTATTACTGATACCTTGTGTATCGAGTTCAATAATGGCAATCACAAACGGCATTTCCTGCTCCATCGATACCGGCTGATGCACAACGGTATAGGTATATAAACTGCCTTTGCCACTCACATCTTTCATCGTTAATTGACTTGAGCGACACTCACTGCAAATTGGTGCGGGTGGCAATATGCCATGACCGCAGTTATCACAACATTGCACTTGCAATCGATGCTCGGCAGCAGCCTGCCACCAAGGTAAACTGTAATGATCAACCATAGGGTTAGGCATTGAGTTGGGAAACCATCGTTCAGACATAATATTATTCCTACTTACTTAAATTTATATTATCTATTTAGTAGCTATTTATTAGCTATTGCCCCTGCAAGACTATCGCGCTCGACGGCACCCCTGCCGCACTAGTCACCAAACAAGTATTAGCATTCTTAACCTGACTACTTGATTCTCCCCACAGTGAACGCGCACCTTCAACTACATGACTCAGCCCGTGCATATAAGCTTCAGACAAACTACCGCCCGAAGTATTGGTTGGCAGTGAACCACCATCCCAAGACAAAGCGCCGCTGGCAACAAACGGCCCACCTTGTCCGGGCTTACAAAAACCATAATCTTCCAACTGCATTAACACACTGCCAGTAAAATGATCGTAGATTTGCGCCACATCAATATCCTTAGGCCCCACACCGGCTTGCTGCCAAAGTCGATTGGCTAACTGGCCCG
This sequence comes from uncultured Pseudomonadales bacterium, assembly GCA_905480475.1. Classification (GTDB taxonomy): domain Bacteria; phylum Pseudomonadota; class Gammaproteobacteria; order Pseudomonadales; family UBA7434; genus UBA7434. The sequence goes on from CAJQQO010000133.1 coordinate 1,696, forward strand.
TGCCACCCGTGGTATATAACTTGTCATCAATATTGGCATTGGTAAACGAGCCAAAAGAATACCCTTTAGGCGCGCCCTGTGCGGTGCCAATAACAGCAACCGGACGCTTAGCTAAAGTTTTTGCCCGCTCCGCAGTAGTGATAACTACTGCGCAAGCACCGTCGGTTTCTAAACAGCAATCAAACAAATGCAATGGCTCGGCGATCATGCGTGATTCTTGATGCTGCTCTAACGTCATGGTTCTATCTTTCATCACCGCGCGCGGATTGCGATTAGCATGCTCTCTAAACGTTACCGCAATCTGTCCCAGTTGTTCACTGGTAGTACCGTAAAGATGCATATGCCGTCGAATAGGCAATGCAAATGCCGCGGTCGCGGTCAACATACCGTAGGGCATAACAAAACCCATGGCCGACATAAGCATTTCGTTAGACTGTACAAATGTAGGTGGTGGTGGTTCTTGCGTATGAGTGGGAGATTGCGCTTGCGACTGGCCTTGAAGTTCGGCGGCTCCCTGACCAAAACGCATAAACTGCCCTTGGCATAAAGCGCGATAAACAACAACAACTTCGGCTTGACCGGTTTCAACCGCCATCACAGCGTTGGCTATCGCAGCACATCCACCTCCACCGCCTGGCATCCACACCATATTGGCGAAGCGTAACTCTGCAATGCCTAACTCTGCCGCTAGAAAAATGGCCTCGTTTCTATCTTCAGCAAACGATGCCAAACCATCCACTTCGTCAATACTTAAGCCTGCATCTTCCACAGCTCGAGTAATGGCTTGTAATGCCAAGGCATGTTCGGTGGTATCGGTGATTTGCCCCCACTTGGTATATTGGGTTTCACCTGCGCCAACAATATGGGCTTTTTTATTCATAAAAACTTCTCGTTTTTTTTATGTTTCTCTTATACTACCGAACGATACGGCTAAGGGTTTTAGTATCACAAACCCTTAGCCCATCAGTAATTAATATTAAGACATTTAAGCGATAGTTTAACCGTTAACGGTCAATAAGCATTGCTGGGGAAAGATAGACAAGGAAGTATTAGATTTTGATTTTTGGCCCGCAACAATATGCAGGCCGGATAGATTTTATTAGGCGCCAATTATTAAGCAGTAACCGAGAAGACCGTTAGAAAAAACTAAGCGGTCATATCTTCAAGTTCTTTACCCTTGGTCTCATTCACATAGATCAGAACAAAGAATACAGAAATTAGCGCAAAGAAAGCGTAAATCCCGTATGCGGCCGCCAAACCAATGGTTGCAAGGAATATTGGGAAGGTCATGGTGACTGCAAAATTTGCAATCCACTGAGCAAAACCGGCAACCGCCAGAGCAGAGCCACGCATTTGATTGGGGAACATTTCTCCAAGCATAACCCACATCACAGGCCCCCAACTTAGATTAAAGAAAAACACATAAGCATTGGCAGAGATCAACGCCAAAACGCCCATCTGATCAGACAAACTCAAATTACCGTCAACGATTGAACCAGTTGAAAAAGCGTACGCAACTAAAGCCAACGCGATAAACATACCCGTAGAACCCAACCAAAGAAACGGTTTGCGGCCAATCTTATCTATTGTAAATAAAGTAATCATTACCGCAACAATGGACAAGGCACCAGACAACACATTAATAAGTAGCGCATCATTTTCAGTAAAACCCACCGATTGCCACAGCACTGCGCCGTAATAAAACACCACATTGATACCAACAAATTGTTGGAATATGGCAAGTCCAATGCCGACCCAAACAATGCCTCTAACGCCCTTTCCCTTCTCAAGCAAATCACTTAAGCTCGGCGCATGATCGGCAGCAAAGGAACTGGCGATAGATTTAATTTTTAGCTGTGCTTCTACCGAACCATAGAGCTTTGTTAATGTTTTTAGCGCGCCGTCCTTATTACCCTTAGCCATTAAAAAGCGTGGACTCTCGGGAATAAACAGCAAAGCAATTAAATAGATTGTGGCGGGAATAAGCTCCATCCAATACATCCAACGCCACGTTTCATAACCACCCCACAACGGTGTTAACGATGAGCCGGAAAATTTTGACAACATATAGTTGCTTACAAAGGCGATAAACAACCCTGCGATAATCGCCACTTGTTGCAACGACGCCAATCGCCCGCGCTGTGCTGCTGGCGCAACTTCAGAAATATAGGCCGGTGCCATCACCGATGCCGCACCAACGGCTAAGCCACCGATAATACGATAGATAATAAATGGCAGTGTATTATCCGCAATACCCGAACCCCATGCGCTGATAATAAATAGCACCGCGGCAAGCAGCATCATATTGCGACGGCCAAAATGATCGGAAAGTCTACCGGCAAGAAAAGCGCCGATAGCACTACCTAACAACATTGAAGCGACGCTAAAACCGGTACCTACACTGTTTGAGTTAAAAGCGGTTTGCAAACCTTCAACCGTGCCGTTAATTACGCCACTATCAAAACCAAATAAAAACCCACCCAAGGTAGCGATACTGGCAATCAACAAGATAAAACCGCTGCTGCCGTTGCTTGTTTGGTCGAAAGATAGTTCTGAATTGCTCTTTACATCGTTATCCGTCATGTACTGCCCTTTGCTTATTTTTGTTATTGAACATCATGATTCAATTTTGCAAATTATATTCTACCCGAGACACTAGCAACACATTCTTTTGCAGTGAATAAGCTTAATAGGCTAGCCGCTGCGTTAAATTGCTCGCCTGACTAGCAATAAAGACTAGCAATTAGTCAATCAAGGTATTTAGGTGATTACGACGGGTATTGGAAAAGAAAACAATAACGGGGATGGAAAGGATCTAACGATAAGCCGCAGTAGCTCTATGCAATCAAATCCACCGCCCATTCGTCTAAGTATTGTAGGTTCGCGCTATTGGCGGCTACTCAATCTTTTACAGAGGGTTAATTATGAACAACAAGCACTTGCTTACCACCGCGTTAATCAGCCTATCGGCCGTCGCCGCAACCGCGCATGCAGTACCCGACGCACCCAAAAACTGGGAGAAATGTGCAGGCATCGCCAAAGCCGGACTTAACGATTGTGGCGCATTGGATGGCGCGCATAGTTGCGCCGGTCAAGCACCGATGGATAATTTGGACACCGAGTGGGTCTATGTACCCGAAGGTACTTGCGAGAAAATCACCGGCGGCAATATTGCTAAAGTGAAACCCGCCAAATCGACAAGTTAATCCAGATACGATTTAGTTAGGCAAAGACTATGCAGCGGCAGCGAAAGAACTATCAGCAACGCACCCAACCGCCATCTAGCATAGGCGCAGGCTTAGGCCTGCGTATTCCACATATTGAGTATGTACTTAAAAACAAACCAGATATCCCATGGTTTGAAGTGCATATTTGTAATTTTCTACGCGGTGGATTAAATCAACGACTGCTTAAAGAAGTCGCTCGGCATTACCCGCTTAGTTTTCATGGCGTCAGTTTAAACTTGGGCGGTACTGATGACTTAGACAACGATTATTTGCAACGCTTAAAAATAATGGTCGATAAATTAAATCCCCTGTTAATTTCGGAGCACGCGTGCTTTACTGCACTGGACGGCAATCACTTACACGATTTACTGCCGGTTCCTTTTACTTCCGCTGCCATTGAACACTTTTGCAACCGTATCGATCAGGTTCAATGTTTTCTTGGCAGGGAAATATCAATAGAAAATGTTTCGCGCTATACAGCATTTAGGCAGAGTCAAATTTCCGAAGCAGAGTTTTTATCCGAGATTAGCCAAACCACCGGTTGCGGCATTCTGCTGGATATCAATAATGCCTATGTAAATCAGCACAACTTGGGTGAATCGTTAGACAATTTTCTAGCAGCTTTACCCGTTAATAATATTGCAGAAATTCATTTAGCCGGTTTCTCGCAGCAAGGCATACAATTAATTGACACCCATAGCTGCGCAGTATCCGAGGCGGTATGGAATAGCTATCAGCAATTTAATAGCTGCCACCCCAACATACCTTGCTTAATAGAATGGGATAACAAGCTACCGGATTTTTTAACGCTACAGCAGGAGCAAATAAAAGCGCAAACAATTATTGATAGCGCTTCTAAAAATAATTTAAGCGGTAGCGCTTAATATGATTAGCACAGAATCGACAACGCCCTACGCCGCAATGCTAAAAAATCTCCTTAGCCAAACTGCCCCTCAGACACCAAGCTATCAAAACAATTTAATAGCCACACGTTTTCGCGCATTGCAGCAACATTTTCGAATAACCCACGGGCTACTAGGAGAGAAAGTATTTTTTGCTATAGCCAATAGCTATGCGCAGCATGTTGCCAGCAAAAACTGGGATATCAATATTTATGGCGAAAGCTTTGCCGACTTTATTAAACAACAAATCCATAGCCATAAAGCCAATAAGTTTGATTGGGCATATATCGCATGGGTGGCAAATACCGAATATCAGCTATTGCTTTTATACTATAACGACTCTGATCAACCAAAGATCTCAGTAAAGCTTACAATCCCTTATTGCGTGGATAACAAATCGCTTATCAGCTTGTTAATTGATTTTAGTCAACAATATCCATGGTTAACGCTAGACCCCGCTTGTCTGAAAGTAAAAAATTTTAAAACCCGCTCAGTTATCACTTTCACTCGCCATTTAAGCGAGTATGATTTCCAGATAGATATTAATATCACAAGCAAGCCTTTTTAGTATGGACATCCGATAACATGCTAAAACCTATACAACAAATATCATTACGACTATCAGTGCGGCTGCTCCTGCAACTATTGCAGCAACTCTTGCAGCGACTATTTCCTCATACAATGGGACAGGCATTGTGAGCAAGATCGATATTCAGTTGCAAAGCGATGACTTACAATCGCTATATCAATACGCAATGGTGCTTTGTCAAAACCCTTCCAATGCACAGGATCTTTTGCAATCCGGTGTAGAAGTATTACTGCGTGAAACCAATAAAGGCAAAACCATTAAACAACCGCGAGCCTATGTCCGTCGAGTTATTCGCAACTTATTTATCGATCAGTGCCGAGTGAATCAGTATTGGCAAACCGATGAGTATCAGGAAAAAGCCAGCTACGATATTTCACCGGTTGATATCGAGCAACTGCATATTGATCAACAGCTATTGCAAAATATTTGGGGCACGCTCTCAGCAATGGATCGCGATATTCTTTATCACTGGGCGATTCTCGGCTACAGCACTGACGAAGCCTGTGAAATTTTAGAAATACCTCGCGGCACTTTTTTATCACGTATGCATCGTCTCAAAAAACATTGCGCACCATTAGATGATAGTAATCCACAACATGGCAACGACAAAAAAACGAGGCAGCCGTTATGAATGACAAAACACAAAGCTCGCCTATTCTATTAAAAGCAGCCGCAAAAACGACGATTGAAAAAAACACGCTCTCCGATACGCAAGTGAATGCGCTGCTGGATTTACAAAAAGATCGATTAGATAAATCCGACATTCGTTTCGCGCAAGCGGAAAATGGAATCAATACCGTTGACAAAGACGGTGGTTTATTGGCGCGGCTTAGTCATCATCCCAAACGTTTAACCAGTCTTGCCACGATGGCGATATTCGCTATAGCACTTTCACTATGGGTAAATAACACCCCGGACTATAGCTACCAAATTGCACAAGAAGCGGCTAAAAACCATTTAAAGCTAAAGCCACTGGATGTCCAAACTCAATCAATGGATGGCATACGCAGCTACTTTACACAATTAGATTTTTCGCCGGTGCAATCATCGGTATTAAATCAGCGGTTTCTTTTATCTGATCAGCATTTACTTGGCGGGCGTTACTGCTCTATTAAAGGCGTTACCGCGGCGCAACTTCGCTACAACGATGTATTAGCCAATAAAAAAACCGGCAATCAGCTAGTGACTTTATATCAAGTCCCGTATGACCCAGAAATTTACGGCGATATCCCTTCAGACAAAGACGCACCAACCGTTGTTAATATTAAAGGCCTAAGCGTATCGCTATGGGTTGAGAAAGGTTTATTGATGGTATTAACTTCGCAAGGCTAAAGACCAAGTTATATTGAGTCAGAACTAATTGCCAATTACTTAGCAAAAAGCCCTAAGCGTGAATCACTTCATCAGCAAAACGCTTAACCGCGTCAAGCCTTGCATTTAAATCTCTAAAGCTTGCGCCGTAATAAATCTCTGGCGTTAACACCACGTCGGTCACACCAATATCGCGTAGCGCCCATATTTTATTAACATCCGGATCGTATGGTCCCATTTTAATTTCAAAGGGTTGATCTGCGCGGCCATAGTCTTCACGGTATTGATGAATGCGTTTAATAAGATCACGTTGATCATCAAAGGTTAAATCGGGCGTCCCTAAACCCAAATAACCATCCGCAATACGCGCAGCACGTTTTAATACCGGCTCGGCCAGACCGCCGATATAAATAGGAACCGGCTCACTGGAGACCGGTGCAATTTGCAAGCGAGGAATATCATAGTACTTGCCATGAAATTCAAACATATCACCAGTCATAACACCGCGAATAATTTCTACCATCTCTGCCGAGCGCGGCCCACGATTACTCCACTGCTGATTAAGCAATTCAAAATCTTCTGGCCAAGGACTTAAACCAATACCCAAACCCACGCGATTATTAGAAAGATACGCAGCCGTACTCACTTGCTTGGCCGTTAACAAGGGATCTCTTACCGGAAGTTTTAACACATTCGAATAAAACTTAATATTTTTAGTCACCATCGCCATGGCGGTGATAATAGTAAAGGGATCTGGAAAAGGTGTATCCCCGCGCCAAAAGCGCTCGCCGGTTTTGCTATATGGGTAAGGCGTCGATACCGACTCATAATAAAATAAACCATCGGCGACGGCGATCGAACTCCAACCACATTCATCAGCGCATTTTGCCAAAGGGATGTAATGGCTGGCATCACAAAAAGCGATATTGAGCGTAAATTGCATAACGACTTCCGCCTTATAAATTTATTCACTGAAGTTAGGTTTATTAATTGGTCTGTCGATAGCTTAACGTTTAACGGCTTAATATTTAATAGCCTAAAAATGCAGGATCAGCGTATTCGCAACATTTCTTTTCCGTTAGTTGATTAACGAATAGTTACATAAGCGCCATAAGCCACCTTATGCGCTGCAATTTCAGTAAACTATCAGCTATTCAAGATGTAATAATAAAACATCCGATAAGTAATCAATATATTTCGAATAATAAAAACTGGAGACCGGATTGTGAAAACAAACCATCCATTAATACACTTAGCGAGCACCGTATTTCTTATCGGTATACTTTTTGGCTGCGATAGCACTGCGCCAGAAAATGCCGACTCCGGGAAGGCGGACCCTGAAAAAGCTAAGCTTAGCGAAATAGCTGAAGCTGAAAATGATACGCCAGCAGTTGTTAAAAACCCTTTAAAACAAGCCTATTTCGGCGATCTACACATTCACTCAAGCTGGTCCTTAGATGCATTTGCCTTTGGTGTAAGAGTTGGACCCGAGCAAGCTTACAGCTTTGCACGCGGCGGTGAAATCGAACATATCTCAGGCGAACCGATCAAGATGCGAGGCGAGGCGCTAGACTTTATGGCCTTAACCGAGCATGCAAACTATATGGGTATTTCCAACTCGGCGATGGACCCGCAAAACCCGATAAGTAAAATCCCTTTGATTCAAAGTTTAATGAGCGATGATGCCGCCGTTAAAGGCAAGGCGATGGGCTCATTATTTAAACGTATTGGTCGCGATATTTTTATACCAGAACTCAATACCGATACGGTAATTGAATCAGCTTGGCAACAACTGGTTGACTTGGCGGATCAAAATAATGAACCGGGAAAATTTACCGCTTTTGTTGGTTACGAATATACTTCGATGCCCGAAGGACAAAATCTGCATCGCAATGTTATTTTCCGAGGCTCCGACGTACCCTCTCGACCGTTCTCAACCTTTAGCAGTCCAAACCCCGAAGATCTATGGCGATGGATGGACAATGCTCGCGCTAAAGGTTCCGATGTTATGGCGATCCCACACAACGCTAACGGCAGCAACGGCTTGATGTATCAAACCACTTATCAATCCGGGAATGCGATTGATGCCGAATACGCCGAGCTACGAATGCGCAACGAGCCGGTCAGTGAAGTGATTCAAGTCAAAGGTCAATCGGAAGCACATCCAGCGCTATC
>CAJQQO010000134.1 GCA_905480475.1 uncultured Pseudomonadales bacterium
ATAATTTAATGCCGTCATATAATTTTTAATACGTATTTGATCCGGACCGCAAGCCGCTGATTCTTGCTCTTGCAAAACCAATCCGTCTTCACCTGTTAGTTCTTCACATACCCACGCTTGCATAGTGCTCACTCTTTTACATTAATCCATGACTATCTTAAATCGCTTTTTAATTACGGCGCAACACCACCATCAATAGTAATGCAGGTGCCGGTGGTATAACTGGATGCCTGCGAAGAAAAGTACAGCACAGCACCAACAACCTCTTCAGGCCTGCCCACACGCTTAAGTGCCACCGGATCAATAATATGCTGCAGAAATTCCGGATTTGAAATCATCCCGGCAGCGGCATCGGTATCAAAGGTGCCACAAACAATACAATTGATGCGAACATTATGTGGTGCATACTCTTGCGCACTAGCAGCGGTTAATGCGTTGAGACCGGCTTTGGCAGCGCTATAAACAGTGGTAAGTGGTGTCGGGCGATACGATGCTAAAGAACTAATATTAATAATCGACCCGCCACCCGTCTCGGCCATTTTTGTTGCTGCCAATGCCGTTAATCGGGTTGGCCCCTTTAAATTAACATCAATGATTTTATCAAATAAGGCTTCGCTGGTTTCTAGTAACGATGGCGCAACTGGCGACATGCCCGCGTTATTCACCAACACATCAAGCCGACCATAATGTTCTACAACCTGATCCACCACCGCTTCAAGCGTATCCCAATTACCAACATGGCATTGCACCGCCAACGCTTCACCACCCGATTGATTGATTTGCTCAGCGACCTTCTGACACTCATCAATCTTTCTACTTGCTATTGCAAGCTTCGCACCGCGACCAGCAAACTCTAAAGCCATCGCTTTACCTAAACCGCGACTACCGCCAGTAATTAACACCACCTTGTCTGCAACCTCAAAAATATCATTCATTATGCTTTCCTCAACTTATTCACTGGTCACAAATACTTAACAAAGACTAGGCAACAGTTGTTAATCAACTTTCAATATCGGTTCGTAAAACCTGAATGCTATCGACAATCATTTGTTGCAATGGCCCAGCGTTAAATAGAATTTCAATATGCTCGATTAAACCATCAACAATTTTAAACCGCGTGGCAACGCGCATGGTTTGCTCAATATTATGCAGCTCCAGCGTAAAGCGCACATCAAGCCATGGCGCTTCCACTACCCATTGCTTGTCATGTATCGCTTTATTACTTTTATAGGAATCGCTACTAAGCAACTCCCTAAGCTGCCTGGCATTACCCCCGGTTTGATAACCCATTTCATAACGCACGCAATGATCGGCAAATAATACTTCTTGCGGTTTATGCTCTAACAAACCTTGCTGCAAGTAGCTGTTAGCAACCGCAATTAATTTTTCTCTTTCACTCATACAGTAATCCTTGTATCTAGCCCTTGGCATTAGCAGTGAACAAATGAATAATTTCAGCTAGTCGCCTTATAATAACAGTGTTACCATATTATCAACGCAAGGCTAGTCATTACTAGCCGCAGTTTCGATCTTCTATTAGAAGAGCAGTGGCTTTTATTGTCACTCATGCCGTCACTCATATTGTGACTCATATAGTCACTAACGCAAATTCACCTGTTAGCATCGATAATCTGCAATCCACAAAAAGTGAAAACAAGGCTCGGCAGTATGGCAAAACCTCTGATAGCAACTGAGACCATCTATGAAAAAGCCATTGAGTTATTAGATAAAGAAGGCATAGAAGGTTTAAGCGCGAGAAAGCTGGCAACCGCCCTGCAATGCTCGCCCAACACCTTATACCAGCAAGTGGGCAAGCGTGACGAAATGATTAGTGGCATGCTCGCTTATTATTTTCAAAACCAAGCACTTAATCTTAAAGACTCCAGCTCATGGCAAGAAAGCGCCAGACACTGGGCCAATGCCCTGCGCGCCGTGTTATTACGGCATCCCAATCTTTCCAAGCTTATTACTATTAACCAACGCTATGTTATTGTCGATTACGCCAATCAACTATTAAAAATATTATTGCATCAAAATTTTGAACCCGAGTTTGCTTTACGCTGTACTCGAGTGCTCAGCCAACAGGTTATTAGTTTTACCTTAACCGAAATAGAAACGCCGCCACCCGCGGTACGTCGTAAGAATCGTAGCTCACAAGAAATCAATTTTGAGGACTTAGTGATTCGAAACACCAAGAGCAAAACCAAAACCCGATTAAAAGAAAAGCTAAACGAAGAGTTTCAAGACCGTCCTGAAATTTTTGAGAACGCGATTGAGTTTACTGTGTTAGGCATTGAAAAAGCTAAGCAAGCAAAATAAAAGGCCTTCGTCAGCTACATACATAAGTGGTTTGAACAAAACCAAAGGGATAAGAACGACTTGATACCAATGTTAAAGGGATATCTTTATGAAGCTCTGCAAATAGCGGCTTACCCTTAGCTAAAACAATGGGAATACTTGTAATGGTTAAATGATCACGCAGTCCAGCAGCCATAAAGCGCTGAATAGTGATGCCGCCATCAAGATAAATACGCTTAACGCGCTGCTCAGATAATCGCTTATAGATTGCCTGCGGCGTTTCGGATGAATGCTCCACTCTGGATGCTAAGGACTCTGGATATTCAATGCTTGGCTACTTAAAACAATAACCGGCTTTTGGTACGGCTATTCACCACACGTTAAGACCTTCTCGTAAGTCCCCCGCCCCATGACTAACAAATCAACCGAGGACATAAACGCGGCGTAACCACAATCTTCACGAGCGGGCACGGTCTTATTGGCCTGATCTAACCAATCAAGTGAATCATCTTCTCTGGCAATAAAGCCATCCAGGCTTGTTGCAATAAATACCGATACCTTCAAAGTTAATATCCTATTTAGCTAACTGACTCATTAAGACTACTGTCGTTCTAATGTCAGCAGCTTGCCGCCAAAACCAATAAAAATAATCCCAGTTAGCAGTTTAATCGCATTTTGGAAAAACGCATGTTTGGCAGCGGCGCTAAGGCGAGCAAAGATAATAACCATGGCTGCAAACCAAAGCATATTCATCACCGCATGAATCGACACCAACATAAAACCGTAGGCAATCGCGCTTTCGCCAGCGGGGATAAACTGTGGAAACGCCGCCAAATAAAACATCGAGACTTTTGGGTTTAAGGCATTGGTTAAAAAGCCTTCGAAAAATGCACCGTTCAACGTTCTTTTGGGCGATGAGCGCAACAAAGGTTTTGCAGCTTCTACTTTAGTAAAAGCACTAATCAATGCTTTTAATCCGATCCAGATTAAATACAGCGCGCCTAACATTTTAAACACAAAAAATGCCTCGGCGGATTTTGTTAAGATAACCGAAATACCCAAAATGGATAATGTGCCATGCAAATAGAAAGCCACTAAAAACCCAGCGACATTAGCAAAGCCTGCCGCCCTACCAGCAAGCGGTACGGTTTTGGCAATAAGCATTCCATTAGGGCCGGGTGAAACGACTAGCAGTAAGGCAACTAGCGTAAAGCTTATTATTTGAATTGGATCCATTAGCTAAGCCCCGATTTTTATTTAGTAGTGAAGTACCAATCACTACTTATTGAGTATCACCGCTATGGACCAATTTTGGCACCAGCGTTGTATTTTCTGCTCGGCAGATTGATTGCTAAAATTGGCTTTAACCGCTTCAGAAAAACCGAACTTATTATGCAGTAAATTAGCATTTAGCGCGCCATATAATTCATCATCAATTTCTACGGTAACAAAGACTACTTGTCCGCAATTACCGCACTCGTGAAAATCTGCGCTATTAGAGCCATGTTGAATAATCTTATGTAGTTTATGATTATTAATATGTACTTCAAAACGCGAGCCAGATTTACTCACATAGGCGGCAGACTTTGAAAGACAGTAATCACACTGGCAGGCTCGCGGCACAAGACTATGATCCACAAGCTGCCAAGTGATTTGGATATTTTTGCAGCTGCAATTACCGCGTATACTCATATTTTATTCTCGTATCGACTCAACTTCTAAGCCATATCATCAATCAATTGGATATAAGTCGAAGTCAACGTATTTCTCCCATTTCTCAAACCATTCAGTAAATAACTCTATATCGTTTGACTCCATCAACTGAAAGCAAATATTTTTATCGGCGTTAACCCATGAGTTAAGATAATGAAGACCATCTCAACTTTTCAAAACTCATATCGTCATACTCGAAAAAACCGCCAGCCAATCGACCAAGCCACTTCATTATATTTCTATTTCCTTGAATAATAGAAACTATTGTTGAAATAAGAGCAAGCTTATTCCTTAATATACACTGTGAACATTGCATTTAAGGACATTCGACTGGGTAACTCTTACTACCGGATAATCATTTGCTTTTATCGCCAATGGCTTTAACCTAGAAAGCATTGCAAAACCAATAGCCAAGGCGACCCCAAGCCATGCCAACAAAAACACATAGCTATCACAAGGGCTTAACTTCACAACCCTTACTAGAGCAAACCATAGGCCAAGCCTTTGACGCGACCGTCGCCAATCATCCTGATGCACTGGCCTTAGTTGTTCGTCACCAATCCATTCGCTGGAGCTACCAACAATACCAAGGCAAAATCAATCAACTCGCAGCAGGCTTATTAGCCTTAGGTATTAAAACTGGCGATCGTATAGGAATCTGGGCGCCTAATTGTTATGAATGGTGTTTAACACAATTTGCCACCGCAAAAATTGGCGCGATTCTGGTTTGTATTAATCCCGCCTATAGAAAAAGCGAATTGGAATACGCATTGAATAAAGTACAGTGCAAAGCGCTAGTATGCGCTGAGCAATTTAAAGCCAGCCACTATCTAAATATGCTACAAAAGATCGCGCCCGAATTAGGCACTAGCTCGACAAGCAAGAATCTCGAATTAGAGCGTTTGCCTCACCTTAAACAGATTATTCGCATGGGTGATATCCAGACCGCAGGCATGCTGAACTTTAACAGCGTGATGGATATGGCAAACGATCAAAAGATCCAACAGCTTGATAGCATCGCGCAGGGTTTGGACCCAAAGGATATTATTAATATTCAATTTACCAGTGGCACCACCGGCTCGCCCAAAGGCGCGGCGCTTACGCATAATAATATTCTTAATAACGGCAAAATTGTTGGCTTAGGTATGAAGCTAACACCCGCTGATCGTTTATGTATTCCCGTGCCACTCTATCACTGCTTTGGTATGGTTATGGGTAATTTGGCTTGCATTACTCATGGCGCTGCCGCGATATTTCCTAACGATGGTTTTGACCCGACCTTAACCTTACAAACCGTTAGCGATGAACAATGCACGGCTCTGCATGGCGTACCGACCATGTTTATTGCCGAGTTAGGCTGTGAGGATTTTGCAAGCTATAACTTATCATCCTTGCGCACAGGTATTATGGCTGGAGCGCCATGCCCGGCAGAGATTATGAATAAAGTTATGCAACGTATGCATATGCAAGAAGTACTTATCGCTTACGGCCAAACCGAAACCAGCCCGGTTAACCATATGACCGAGACAGATGATCCTGTGGAAAAAAGAGTTTCTACTGTCGGCGTTGCAAGCCCACATTTGGAAATAAAGATTATTGACGACAATGGCGAAACGCTTGCTATTAACCAACGCGGGGAAATCTGCATTAAAGGTTACGCAGTGATGCGTTGCTATTGGGACGAGCCAGAAAAAACTCGCGAGACCATTGATAATGACGGCTGGCTACATTCTGGTGATATCGGCATTATGGACGAGCAAGGTTTTGTCGAAATTACTGGCCGTATTAAGGATATGATTATTCGCGGTGGAGAAAACATTTATCCGCGCGAGATTGAAGAGTTTTTATTCCAACATCCCGATATTGAAGATGTGCAGGTATTTGGAGTAGCCGATAAAAAATACGGTGAAGCTGTTTGCGCATGGATAAAAGCCAAAGCCGGATCAACGCTTAGTGATGCTGATATTCAAACGTTTTGCCACGATGAAATAGCGCACTTTAAGGTTCCAAAAATGATTAAGTTTGTGGATGAATTCCCCATGACAGTTACCGGCAAGATTCAAAAGTATAAAATGCGTGACGAGATGGAACAGCAGTAAGGATCTGACATATATTTAGCGCTTAAGTAAAACTGCTTTAAGCGCATCAATTCCCGGCTTATTATCCAAAATTTCCTTCGCCGACATTCCCGCTAACTCATGCGGAAATACCAACCAGTTATCGGTTTCATATAAATAGTATTCCGGCACACGACCGGTTTTATTGTTATTGGGTTTGTAATAAGGTGTGGCGATACGTATTTGCGGGGTGTTCTCACCACAGGCGCTAGTTAAGTCTTCAATCACTTGAGCAATGCTTAAACCGGTATCATGAACATCATCAACAATCAGCAGCTCGTCTTTAGCCGTAACGTTATTCACCACATAATGCAGACCATGAACCTGCACTTTGCTGGCGCGTTTTTCTATACCGGTATATAAAGAGGTGCGAATCGCAATATGATCTGTGCTGACAGAAAAATATTCCAGCAGCTCTTGTATGGCAATACCTACCGGTGTGCCACCTCGCCAAATAGCGAGAATAAAACTGGGCGAGTAACCACTTTCTAATATTTTCAGACCCAGATTAAATGAGTCATCCAATAACTGCTGCGCATCAATATACTGTTTGCTTGCCAAAATTTTTCTCGCCGCTTAAAACACCAAAACTATTTTAAATGCCCGACATTAAACCGCTTGATGGCAAAGAAACCACCTAAGAGAAAGTCACCATCATCTAAAAACACCGTGATACCACCCCAAGTATTCCATAACACACTGTCGTTAGGAAACTCCCATGTGGCTTTTTTCTCACCCGTCACCCAATCGGCGGCAAAGTATTCATAAACATCGTCACGCTTATTAGCGATATAAACTAAACCGTTGGCAGTAGAAACTGCCGGCGGCATCCAGTCGGCATTATCGACATCTGAGATTATCCAAGACTCAATAAAACGATTTTCATCAGGCAACCATTGGTATTTTTGAATACCACGCGGCGGTTCGCGTGTAGTTCCAGCTAAAAAGGCATTGCTAATTAAATCCATCGAAATAGGACCCGGCTCAGGGTAAGTCGAGTTAACCACCAATACGCCATTACCATAAACCACCGGCGATGCCTCAACAGTGGTTTTACTTAACTTAAAAGGAATTTGGTCGGCAATGCGGCGACTTTTGCTGCCGGACTTTTGACTAAAGTCTTTGGGGATATCATCACGCCAAAACGCCACAATTTGAGCATTGTCAGGATTACCGTCAGAAATAATAACCAGCTTATCTTCATCGTCACCAAAACCTAACAAGGACGGCGTGGTGCCAGAACCATGTGAAGCCGCACCCATATCTAAAGCCACACCCTCTTCCATTACATCGTAAGGACTGCTCCACGCGCCATCAGCTGCGGCTTGCGATAGCTTTTCACCCGTCCAAACTAGCTTATGCATATTGACCGAGGTCACAACATAAATGCCGTTGTCGCTATCAATCGCAATAGAGTTTTCTACATGCTCACCGGGAAACAACACATAATCTTTAACGTTTAGATCTCTGTCAGCAACAATCACAATCCCCGTTGCCGCTGCCACAATATGACCATCGTAAGTCATACTAATACCTAGTGTTTTCTCGATCTCTATATCTAAGTCAGCGGGCAGCTGATCAAGAATATTAGTGTGCTTGACTGGCAGTAATGGCTCATCAATATTATTGTTATCAAAAGATTTAACCAAATGGCTTAAATCATAAAACGTGTAGTGATAGCCTTCTTTATCAATAACGGCATAAGCGCCATTAGGCATAGTGCGAAAACCAATTTTTAATTTGGCATACATTAGCCAACTATCTAATAGCAAACGCCAATCCTGTTTTTTTCGACGCTTATTATCGATACCTTGCATAATGTCATGCATCTTTTCGTTTGATGCATTGCTATGCACATCTTCACGATTGGGATACGGCACATTAGAAACCAAGGTAAAGTCTTCACCTGTGGCGCGCACTTTAACAATACCCATTGGGTTAGACGCAATCACAACGGTATCGCTGCCAATATTTTTAAAGGTAGGCG
>CAJQQO010000135.1 GCA_905480475.1 uncultured Pseudomonadales bacterium
CCTGCGTCATTCTTACCTGACCCTGACCGCCACAAGTTGCACAAGTGATTGGCGAACTGCCTTTTTTAGCGCCGGAACCATCACAAGGCTCACACGTTACCAAGGTTGGAACGCGAATTTTTAAAGTGTCGCCATGAACTGCCTGCTCAAGACCCAGATCGAGATTGTAGCGAAGATCAGAACCGCGATGCGGACCAGCGCGGCCACGACCACTACCTCCACCGCCGCCGCCCCCAAAAATATCGCCAAACACATCACCGAAAATATCGCTGAAGTTTCCACCGTCACCGAAACCGCCGCCACCCATTTGCGGGTCGACACCGGCATGGCCGTATTGATCGTAGGCCGAGCGTTTCTTTTTATCGCTTAATATTTCATAAGCTTCGCTGGCTTCTTTAAATTTATTTTCCGCATCCGGATCATCCGGGTTTCTATCCGGGTGATATTTCATCGCGATACGGCGATAAGCTTTTTTAATATCCTTCTCGTCGGTTTGTTTACCTACACCGAGAATCTCGTAGTAATCGCGTTTTGACATAGCGCCCTTAACCAATGCTGTTACAACCAAACTATTCAATTAGCACTGGTTGTTAAGTTATAAATTTGTACCCTACTGAATGCAACTCGGGGCTAACGTCCTAAAACGTTAACCCCTTGGTATTGCCTAACCTGCTTTACACATCGCTTAAGACATGCAACTCAAGCTTACTTTTCGTCTTTCACTTCTTCGAACTCGGCGTCAACAACATCATCACCACCGGCTGGTGCAGCCTCATCCGCTGCAGCTTGCGGATCGGCTTGACCTTGCTCACCTTGTTCGGCATACATTTTTTGCGCCAGTGATGAAGAGGCTTCTGTCAACTTGGTCGTTGCCGCTTCAATCGCTGCTTTATCGCTACCTTTAAGCGCTTCTTCTACTTCTGCAATAGCCGCTTCAATCGCGCTTTTCTCTTCGTCGCTAGCTTTATCACCACCTTCTTCTAGCGCTTTGCGTGACGCGTTAACCAAACCTTCGGCCATATTCCTGACACCAGTTAACTCTTCAAACTCGCGATCGGCCTCAGCATTCGCTTCAGCATCTTTTACCATGTTTTCAATTTCTTCATCCGATAAACCCGAAGAAGCCTTAATGACAATGGATTGCTCTTTACCAGTGGCTTTATCCTTAGCAGAGACATTAAGAATACCATTGGCATCAATATCAAAAGTCACTTCAATTTGCGGCAAACCACGTGATGCGGGTGGAATATCGGCTAAATCAAAGCGCCCTAAGGATTTGTTATTACCGGCTTGCTTACGCTCACCCTGAACAACATGAATCGTTACCGCTGTTTGATTATCTTCTGCCGTTGAAAAGATTTGCGATTTTTTGGTGGGGATCGTGGTGTTCTTCTCAATCAATGGCGTAGCAACACCACCCATTGTTTCAATACCTAGTGTCAAAGGCGTTACGTCTAACAACAGTACGTCTTTAACATCACCGGCCAATACCGCACCTTGAATCGCCGCACCCATCGCTACTGCTTCATCAGGGTTAACATCTTTCTTAGGCTCTTTGCCAAAAAACGCGGTGACTTTTTCTTGCACTAAAGGCATACGTGTTTGACCACCCACCAATAGCACTTCATCTATATCCGATGCACTCATATCAGCATCTTTTAATGCAATGCGCACTGGATCTAAAGAACGCTCAACCAACTCTTCTACCAAAGACTCTAACTTGGCACGCGTTAACTTAACCACCAAATGCTTAGGACCGGTTGCATCAGCGGTGATATACGGCAGGTTAACTTCCGTTTGCTGCGAACTGGAAAGCTCAATCTTGGCTTTTTCACCCGCTTCTTTTAAACGCTGCATAGCTAATGGATCGCCTTTAAGATCCATACCACTGTCTTTTTTGAATTCGTCGGCAAGATATTCGATTAAAGTCATATCAAAATCTTCACCACCAAGGAAAGTATCTCCATTGGTTGATAACACTTCAAACTGCATTTCACCGTCGACATCGGCAATTTCGATCACTGAAATATCAAAAGTACCACCACCTAAATCGTAAACTGCGATAGTGCGATCACCACCGCGCTTATCCATACCATAGGCAAGTGCTGCCGCCGTTGGCTCATTGATAATACGTTTAACATCCAAACCAGCGATTTTGCCCGCATCTTTAGTCGCTTGACGCTGCGAGTCATTAAAGTAAGCCGGTACAGTAATAACGGCTTCGGTAACGGTTTCACCCAAAAAGTCTTCGGCGGTTTTTTTCATCTTCATTAATACTTGTGCCGAAACCTGCGGCGGAGCCATTTTCTCGCCACCCGCTTCAACCCATGCGTCGCCGTTATCCGCTTTAGAAATCGTATAAGGCACCATGGAGATATCTTTCTGTACCACTTTATCTTCAAACTTACGGCCGATAAGACGCTTAACGGCAAAGATCGTATTGGTTGGGTTAGTCACTGCCTGACGCTTGGCCGATTGACCCACTAATACTTCACCGTCAGCGGTATAACCTACCACTGATGGCGTGGTTCTATCGCCTTCTGAATTTTCGATGACCCGTGCTTTGTCACCATCTAACACCGCGACACAAGAGTTTGTGGTGCCTAGGTCAATACCAATGATTTTGCCCATGTTGTTCTCCAAATAAGTACTTTTAACTGTCTGTTCAATTCGATTACTTTTGCAGTCTGCGCATTAAAATATGCGTATTGCGATGCTGGCAATCGTGATTCAATCTATCTTTAATCTGTGCTTGCCAAGCTAAGCGGTCTAACCCTTTCACTTAACTTCTCAATTTAACGAGTTCGTCGCCCTATACCCCTATATATGGAGGCGATACTGAGAATTTCAAGCCGCCCCATTATTGGGCGCTACTCCGGAGCCTTTGCTACCACTACCATGGTGGCACGCAGTAATCGTCCGTTTAAGGTGTAACCTTTCTGCAAGACATCAACCACGCTATTTGGCTCCGCCGTAGTGCTGGGAACCATGGTCATGGCTTCATGAAACTGCGGATCAAAGGGTTCGCCAAAGGGCTCTAACACCTCAACCGAAAAGCGCGCCAATACATCAACTGCGCTTTTGCGAGTTAACTCGACGCCTTCTAACAGCGCTTTTACTGCTTCATTTTCAGTCGCTGCATCTTCAGGCACGGCAGAAATGGCCCGGTCAAAATTATCCAGCATGGGTAATAAGCCATTAATCAGCTTTTCCAGACCAAATTTATGGGCATTCTCAACATCACGCTCTGAGCGACGACGCAGATTTTGCATTTCAGCCAAGGTTCTTAATTGATCTTCTTTGGCGCTCGCTAATTGCTCGGTAAGCAACTCGATGCTTACCGCAAGCGGCACTTCGCCTTGCTCTTCATCACCACTGCTTTCTGCAGTGCGATCTTGTTCTGACGCTTGATTGTCCTCGGTACTATTGTCTGCATTATCAGCAGCATTAGTATCAGCCTGTTCCTTATTAGGCTTTCGACTATTGCTTTCACTGCCTTCGGTTTCTTTCACAGTGTCCTGAGTATCTTGGCTCTCGTCCAAAACGGGCTCCTGAATTATTCAAAAAGTGGCTAATACGGGGTTGCGTCCCCGAAAATTGGGGGCGATCGGTAGAATTTCAACCCATAGATTGAAATTTATTGTCTTAATAATCGGGTTGAAGACGGGATTGAGGTAACTAACTTAGGAAAAGCCATTCAGTCGCTAGTTTTTCATCGCAACACTGAGCAATCTGGCGGTTATATCAACAATAGGCACTACTCGATCATAGGCCATTCGGGTGGGGCCGATCACCCCCAAAACGCCAATCGGTTGGCCGGGCGCTTGGTAAGGGGCGGTAATCAGCGAAAAATCATCCAATACGTCATAGCCAGACTCCTCGCCGATAAAAATCTGCACGCCATCGCCTTGGGCACAGCGCTCCATCAGATGCAAAATATCCTTTTTCTGCTGAAAAGCCTCAAACAACTCACGCAGTCGATTAACGTCTTCCGGTTGGCTATCTAGCAAATTAGCTTGCCCAGCAACCACATAATCGCTGCGTTGTTGATCAATCCCTTCCAACGCTTTACTGGCAAAATCAATCGCCGACTGCATTAGGCCATCAATGACCGATTTATCTTCCTGCATGCTTTTTAACAGTGCAGCTCTGACTTCATGCACCCCACGGCCGCTGTAATGCTGATTAACAAAGCCCGCCGCTTGCTGCAGCTCGGCTTCGGAGTAATCCCTATCGGTATGGATAACGCGGTTTTGCACCTCTTGTTCATCCAGCACCAATATTGCCAAAACACGCTTGCTCGATAGGGGCAAAAATTCCAAATGCCTAAACGACACTGACTCATTCCGCGGCAGCAATACCAAACCGGCCTGATGGGTGATATTCGATAAAATCGTGGATGCCGATTCGGCGCGCTCAACCTGAGTCATATCACCGGCTAACTGAGCTCTAACATTGTCGATCATACTGCTATCACGCGCGCCGGTATCCGAAGTCGTCACCACACTATCAACAAATAAACGGTAACCCAGATCGGTGGGCACGCGACCCGCCGACGTATGCGGCGAACGTATATAGCCGCCCTCTTCAAGCTCAGCCATAACATTGCGAATACTGGCCGAACTTAAACCCACCGCAGAATCCTGCGCCAGCGTTTTTGAGCCGACCGGCATACCTTCACGGATATAGCGCGCCACTAGCGCTTTTAGTAAATGCAAACTGCGTTCGTTTAACTCTGCAGGAATCATTCAGGACTCGCCGTTTTATAATCTCATTAGCTATTCAATTCGCTGTTATCGCACCAGCGCCACAATACAAAACACGCTCGCCGCTTTTTAGCTGACTAACCGTGCGGGGCGACTGGACTTGCTATAAACTATCGGCAACTATAAACCACCGCCAGTCATCTCACCATACTTGATGAAGTCACTCGGCGATCATAATTGATAGCGATTATTAACCAGCAGCAAAACCTGCTCACCGGAGATCATTCATGCTGGCCCACCTTTGCATTAGCAATTTCACTACCGTGGCCGTTAGCGACCTGGAACTTGCAAAAGGTCTTAGCGTTATTACCGGCGAAACCGGCGCAGGTAAATCAGTGCTGCTTGATGCACTAGCCATGGCATTGGGCGATCGTAGCAACACCAATATTTTACGTGACGAAAAACAAAATGCTGATATCAGCGCCAGCTTTATCATCAATCAAAAATCAGAAATATATCAATGGCTTAAAGATAAAGACTTGATTACAGCCGAGGCCGAATCCGAGGCTATTTTGCGCCGGGTTATCACCCCATCTGGTCGCAGCCGAGCCTATATTAATGGCATTGCCGTCAATATTACTGACCTCAAATATCTCGGCGAGCAACTGGTGGATTTACATAACCAGCACGAGCATCAATCATTACTTAATAAGCGCACTCACCAGCATTTACTCGATAATTTTGGCGACAATAGCAAGCACTGCACAGCAGTTGAGACGCTGGCCAAACAATGGCAAGGCCTCGAAAAAACCATTAAAACCCTGAGCGAACAAAACGCCGCTAAGGATGCACGACTGCAATTGCTTAGCTATCAAGTTCAAGAGCTGGATAAGCTAGCGCTGGAACAAAATGAAACCGCGGCATTGGCAGCCGAGCAAAAGAAACTCGCCAATGCAGAAACCTTATTGCATAAAGTCAGCGAAGCCACCGTCTATTGCGAAAATGAAGACGGTAGCGGCGCGATCAGCCAATTAAGGCAAGCGGCTCATATTCTTAAGCAGCAGCTCAATGATTTACCCGAAGCCAGTAGTTGCGTAGAGATGATCGAGAGCGCTTGTATACAGGTCGAAGAAGCACACGCTGATTTAAACGCGATTACTGCCGATTTGGTGGTCGATCCACAGCGCCTGCAACTAGTGGAAAGCCGTCTCGACACTATTTATACCATCGCCCGCAAACATCAAATCAATGTTGAAGAATTATTTGCCACTCATCAAGCGCTGGCTAAGGAACTCGATCAACTTGCAGGTGGTGACGCCAAAATTGAAGCGTTGCAAGAGCAGCAGCAAAAAATCCGCACAGACTATATTGCTAGCGCTAAAAAACTCTCCAAACGCCGTCGCACCGTAGCTAAAAAACTAGCTGACGCGGTGAACAAAAAGCTCGATCAATTAAAAATGGCGCACTGTCAGTTTGAAATTGAGCTGACCGCGCTGGACGATCAAATACCGCATAGCAACGGCATGGAAAGCTTAGAGTTTTTAATCTCAACCATACCGGGCAAACCGGCTCAGGCGTTGGCAAAAATCGCCTCGGGGGGTGAGCTATCCCGAATTAGTCTGGCAATTGCTGTTGTCACCGCGCAAACGTCCAATATTCCAACCTTGGTGTTTGATGAGGTGGATGTTGGAATCGGCGGCAGCGTGGCCGAGGTAGTAGGTAATTTATTACGCGAGCTAGGTAAGTCTGCACAAGTCTTTTGTGTCACCCACTTAGCGCAGGTTGCCGCCAAAGGTAACACGCACTTACTGGCCAAAAAATCGGTATCCAAAACGACCGCAACTACGGCGATTATCGAATTAGACAATAAAGCGCGAACGGCAGAGCTAGCCAGAATGATGGGCGGACTGGATGTTACCGACTCGTCGATAGCTCACGCCACAGAAATGTTGGAAAGCGCCTAGTTAAGACGCTTGGACGAAAGCTAAGAAGCAGACGGCTTAACGTATAAAACCATGCTGTGATCAACGATATCATAGCCGTGCTTAGCAGCGATTTTATGCTGTAAAGATTCAATTTCATCATCGTAAAACTCTACGATCGTGCCGGTCTCCATGCAAACCATATGGTCATGATGATCACCCTTGGCAATTTCAAAAACCGAATGACCGCCTTCAAAATTATGCCTAACCACTAAGCCGGCAGTCTCAAACTGGGTTAGCACACGATAAACTGTAGCAAGTCCTACATCCTCACCCGCCTCTAACAGCGCCTTGTAAACATCTTCTGCGCTCATATGGTGAGACGAATCGGAAGCGTTCTCGAGCAACTGCAGAACTTTAATTCGAGGCAGCGTAACCTTTAGCCCAACCTTTCTAAGTTCCTGATTTTCAGCACCCATGGTTTACCCTCGACAAACTGCCTTAAAGACACATTTATTAATAATGGAAAAAGTGAAAAGATTTATCGCTTGAAGCGCTTTTAACTGGAAGTGATCTAGTACCGATCTGACAAGCGAATAGTCAATCGGCGCATTAGATACATTATTAGCACTTAGCATAAACACAATTTATGCAGTATTATCGCATCGATACGCTAGCGAAAGAAACCATCAAAAACAAAAGTGGACTAAAGCTTTAGGTTTTAGTCATGAAAAATCCGTTTACGAGCAAAATTATGCCGCAATATTGGTCAAAAATTATCGTCGTTTCACTCTGCCTTGTTATGGGAGCCTGCTCGAGCCTTAAAGATAATCGCTTTTTGAAACCACATAAAATTTCGATCCAGCAGGGAAACGTGATTACTCAGGAGATGGTGGACCGACTAAAGCCCGGCATGAGCCGAAGTCAGGTGAAATTTGTTTTGGGGACGCCGCTGGTAGTCGACACTTTAAATAACGATCAATGGCACTATATTTATTCACTGCGGCTGGGCAACGGCAAACTACTGCAAAAAAACTTTATCGTCAGCTTTGTAGACAACCAACTAAGCGAGCTCACTGGCGACTATAAACCCTCAGAACCCGAGTAAATCGCTCACAGCAGTATTAGGCATCCTTGGGCTTATCTGCACGCGCTTTGCGTGACGCTTTAGGATCAGCAACTAGCGGTCGATAAATCTCTACTCGGTCGCCGGGTCGCATCAGATAATCATGCGGCTTTACTGACTTACCAAAAATACCCATTTTGGAACTCGCCAAATCCAGCTCCTTAAACTGCTTGCTAATACCCGACTGCTCCGCCGCCTGATAAGCCGTACAGCCTTCGCTCACTTGCAAAGTCACAATACTCTGCCGATCGGCCAAGGCGTACGCTACCTCCACCTCAAAACTTGATGTATCGCTACTGCTGTCGCCACTACTGCTCATGATTATCCACTTATCTCTAATCGATTCATTGTTGTTGTTGCTGTTGCTGTTGTTAAATCTAAGGCTCAACCCTAATAAACTTGCTCGGCACGAGCGCAAAAGGCATCAACCAGCGAGTGGCTCAGCGATTCCACCAGACTACTTGCCAACTTTGAGGTAATGGAGCTCTTCATCTCAAACTCAATATGCAAAGAAACCTTACAAGCGCCATCTCTTAAAGCGGTAAACTGCCAATGCCCAGAAAACCTTGAAAACGGCCCATCTTGCAACTGCAGATGTATTTGCGAAGCAGGCGTTAGCGTATTTAGCGTCGTAAAAGACAGTGCCACGCCAGCTTTTTCCAGCGATAGTTTGGCAAGCATATGGCTTGCCGAGCTTTCGACAATCTCACTCGCAACACAATTCTCAACAAATTGCGGATAGGCCGCAACGTCGTTAACCAAATCGTACATTTGCTCGGCTGAGTAAAATAACAAAGCACTGCGCTGAATAACCACACTCAAAATAACTTAACCATTAATTAGCTGATTTCAATTTCCGCAAGGTCGATAACCCTGCATATAAATCCCGTTGCTGGTAAATACAGGGCGGATATCAGCACTTAACCGGTGCTTACCGCGCATTACAATCCGGCATCTTAAGCGGCTTACAACAAGTTTGTCATTAACCGATCCAAGCCAATAGCAACAATACTGGCAAATAAGGCAATTTTGGCAATGCGATAAGTGATTGGACGCTGAATCCCCAGCCATGAAGCGCTATACTAACGGGCTATGGCCAAGAAACCCAAAACAAGCAACAATATGATCGCGCAAAATAAAAGAGCGCGACACGATTATCTGCTGTCTGATAAATACGAAGCTGGCGTTGTCCTCACGGGCTGGGAAGTCAAAAGCCTGCGCGCAGGAAAAGGCCAACTAACCGATAGTTATGTTTTTCTTAGAGATGGTGAAGCCTGGTTGCTTGGCGCGCATATTGAGCCTCTGCAAACCGCTAGCACCCATGTTATTGCCGAACCCACGCGCTATCGCAAGCTATTACTGAATAGCCGCGAACTTGGTAAGCTATTTGCCGCCACGCAAAAAGAAGGTTACACCTGCGTTGCGCTATCGCTCTACTGGAAAAAGCATTTAGTGAAATGTGAAATCGCCTTGGGCAAAGGGAAAAAAGATCACGACAAACGTCACTCCGAAAAAGACCGCGACTGGGATAGACAGAAACAACGAATTGCCCGCCAGCATAACTAAGTCAAACGAACAATCGATATAAAAACATTCGTTGTAAAAGTTTTCCTTGTATCCGTATTTAAGTTAACGGTATCGCTACCGAAGACTCTTTCATTGGCCAGCGGCTCACTATCAATTGAAAGATTGCCGGCACAAATAAAAACGACAAGGCAGTGGTTAGCAAAGTACCGCCAGCAATAATAATCGCAAACGGCGGCCAAAAACCGCCACCCCCCAGTAACAGTGGCAAAAACCCCATACAGGTTGTAATGGTGGTTGATGCAATATGTCGCGAACAACTTAATACGCTTTGTACAATCGCCGCTTGATTTCCTTTTAATGCTAAAGCATTTGTCTTTAATTCGGCAATGATCACTATCGCCGCGTTAATGGCTAAACCGATTAATGCCATTAAACCAATAATCGCAGTAAAGCCAAACGGAAAACCGGATAGCGCCAAGGCCAATACTCCTAAGGCAGCCGCCTGTATCGCCACTAAAATAATAATCACGCTTAAACGGAATGAATCAAATGACATAACAATCGCAACAATCAATAACATTGCAATTAATCCAAATGAACCCAGCAATTTACCAATGGCCTCCGAGCGCTTTTCACTTTCACCACCGACTTCAATCCGATAACCGGGCGGAAGATCTAAAGGCGCTTCCGCTAACTGCTGTTGTATATCAGCCAAAACCTCAGCAGGCAAAACACCATCACGCAAATAAGCTTCAATGGTATTGATGCGCGAACCATCACGTCTTGGAATAGCATTGCGCACAGGTTCAATTTGCACTCGACCCAATGATGAAATCGGCGTCGCAAAAGTGACGCCATGGTTTTCTACTTTACCTAACAGTGGAAAATTCTGAATCGACTCAATACCATTAACTTTATAATCTTTCGCCCGAACACGTACTGGCAAGGTTTCTGTTTCCTGTAATATCGACGATTGCACCACACCATCGATAGCTTGCTGTGATTGATTAGCCGCATCTCTAAACGACAAACCCACACTCAGTAAAATAGTTTCATCCAAATTTAACCACACTTTTGGCACTGCATCCGAAAGCGTTGAGCGCGCATGGGTCACATTTTTTGTTGCCAGCAAACGCCGCCGAATCTCCTCACCTAACCCCGCCAAAGCATCCAGCCCTGGCCCATAAACACGTATTTCAACAGGCGCATTAAAAGGTGGCCCCTGCTCAAGGCGTCTAACAATAATTTGCGCGTCTGGAAATTGAACATCCAACTTTTTTTGCATTAACGGCACCAGAGTATTGGCCGTAGAAAAAGCATCCATCGTCAGCATCGCTTGCGCATAATATTGCGCGTTATCACGACGCTGCATCAAGTTGTAATAAAATGATGGCGTGTTTGAACCGATAAACCAATGACGAGATTTAATCCCGTCAAACTTGGCAATTTCCGCATCGATTAAAGCAGCCACCCTTTCTGTTTCAGTAATACTGGTGGACTGCGGCAAATAGACTTCGAAATTAATCATATCTCTATCAGACGGCGGGAAAAATTGTTCGGGAATCTGATCAGCCATCCAAATACCTAACAAAGGTAAACAGGCAACCATTAGAATAATTTTTTTAGGATGACATGTTGCCCTTGAAACCACATTTGCAAACGCCGCTGAAACTCTGGGCAGCTGAACACCGCTGTTATACCAACGATCGGATTGCGTATCCGTTAAAAAGCGCCCGGCCAAACCGGCAACCAAAATATGTGAAATAAGATAAGAGCCGATCAAGGAAAATATAACGGTAAGCGCAATGCCACTAACAAATTCACCCGCATTGCCTGGCAACAATACAATCGGCATAAAGGTTAGTATCGTAGTCAGTGTCGAACCCAACAGCGGTACCCACAAATGCTTGACTGACATAGCAGCGGCTTGAATTCCGCTAACACCTTGCCGACGATAACGCGCAACGGTATCAACCATCACGATAGCGTTATCCACCATAATACCCAAGGCGACAATCAACCCGGTTACCGACATTTGATGTATGGGTAATGAAAACAACTTCATACATCCCAGCGCAAATAAAATCGTTAACGGTAAAGCAATAGAAACCATTAAGGCTGAACGCCAGCCAAGAGATAACCACAAAACTAGTGCGATTAAGAAAAACCCTAACAACACATTGCCCACTAAAACCTTAAGCCGCTCGCTGGTATAAGACTCCTGATCAAATAACACTTCGACACTAATCGTATCGGGCAAAGACGCGCGATAAATATCAACCGCAGCAATCAAACGATCACGCCAAAGATCCCCGCGCTGGCTTGGCTGCATACGAATCGCAACAGCGATTCCACGCTGACCATTAATCAAAGCAATACTTTCGGCAGGTGTCTTGGGTTGATGACTAACCTCGGCGATATCACCAACACTGAGCGCGGCTTGCTGCTCACCCATTAATGGGATACGTCGTATTCGTTCTTCATTATCAAAACCGCCCTTCACCTCCAGCGCCATTCGATAATGTTGATTAACCACTTCACCGGCAGTCACTTTTGCATCGGATACAGCTATCCGCGAACTGATATCAGCAATAGTTAAACCCATTGATAAAGCTTTTTCATAATCGACATCGACGACCACTTCTTCATCGGGCATACCGACTGTCAAAACGTAGTCTGTGCCGGTTACACCGCGCGCCACACTTTCCAGCTCATCGGCATAACGCCCCAACATAGCTATATCGTTATATTTATCGGCGTTTAATTGCAAACCAAATATCAGCGTAAACGCATCACCGCGCTCATTATCCAGTCGTGGCGGTAAAGCCCCATCGGGTAGCACTGGCACGACTTCTTCTATTTCATCTCGCACCTCTGCCCATACTTGCGAAACGCTTTCGCTCGTCACTTCATCTTGTAAAATAATCGTGATTAAGGATAAACCCTGCGTCGATACCGATTCAACATGCATTATCTCGGGCATGGTACGCAATTGGTTTTCAAGTTTTTCTGACACAAGCGTTTCAACCCGCTCAGCCGATGCACCGGGAAAAGGTGTAATCACCAATGCAAAGCGCGGGGTCAATCTTGGATCTTCGGTACGCGGCAAACTATGAAGAGCAGCAAGGCCGGAAACAATAATTACCGCTGCAAATAAAACCAATATTCTTGGATTACTTATAATAGAAATCACTAGTTTTGACTCAGCTTATTTTTTTGATCTGCGTTTTGCTTAATAAGATTTTTTCGAACAGTCGCTTTATCCGAAAGTATTACCAACTGCCCCGGTGCGATTTTATGTACTCCGGCAGAGAGCAATAACTCATTTGCACTAAAAGCCCCCTCAACAAACGCACGCTCTCCCTGCATATAGGCAATAGTGACCTTTCTTCTAACAATTTCATAAAGCGGCGAACCATCCAAACTGCTTTGACCAGTTTTTTTAAGAACAAATATATTCCATGTCCCGCGAACGCTACCAACCAAACTATCAGCGGGAACCCAAACACCGGCCACCTTACGCTCTTCATTGATCACCAGTCGCGCTATCTGGCCATCAAATAAAGCGCGCCCAACAATAATTTCAGGCAGTAATAATCTAACGATTATTGTTTGTGTAGCTGGACTCACTGCACTATTAATCGAAATAATCGGTGCTTGCACATGCTCACCTTCAACCACCACCGCTTCCATTGCACCGTTTTTTAAATGTCTCGCTAAATGGGTAGGCACGCCAACATGCAATTCAACTGAACCACCTTGTAACAATCTCACAATAGGCGCGCCCACTTGCACCACTTCACCCGGGTCAACAAAACGGGCTGCAATACGACCTGTAAATGGCGCTGCAATTAGGGATTTTTCCAATCGTTGATCCGCGGACTCTAAGGATGCAGCAATGCGCTCAAGCTGGGCAGATAAGGCATCTTTTTCTGCGAGCAACTCATCAATCTTTTGTTCGGCAGCAAAACCTTGGCGACGCAACTCAGTTTGCCGTTTGAGCTCGATACCAATTAACTTAAGTCGCGCCTGACTTTCTTTGCGCTCGGCAAGTACTGATAGTCTTTCGGCATCAAGCAATCGGGTATCCAATCGCGCAAGGATTTGCCCTTTCTCAATACGATCACCGGTTTCAACATTGACCTGCGTCACTTTACCCTGCGCATCAAAACCAATATCAAATCGTTGTGGGGCTTCAACTCGGCCCGGAAAATAATTAACTGCGCTATAGGACTCGCTGAGTGTTAAAGGCTTGGCTAACACCTGATGGTAATACGTGGCCGCCGGATTGTTATCGCCGCTGCAAGCACTTAATAAGTAGATAAGCGCCAACGCTAAGTAAGTGGCCCGCCTGTTAACTGTGCAGATAAGCTTTTGCATAGATGAATACCGATATTAAGAAAAACCAATTGGAAACTGCTTGCTGCTAGGCACGATCGCTAGCGGGATATTCCGAAGAAGCGCCTAGTATAGACAAAACTAGACTGGACAGTCCAGTATGATCGTCATATTATGACTTAAAATAAGAAATTGAACTGTGACAAGCCAAACTCAAGCAATTAAGACGATCGCATTATTGGCGTCTTGGATATTGTTGATCGGCATCAGGCAAGTCTTTGGATAGATGGAATACAGTATCGAACGATCATTGTAGTCCTATTGACCTATATGCCCGAGCAGTCGAGATAACCTCCAAAAAAGAATTTTATATAAACCCATTTACACGCATAATCAGAATCTATGAGTAATCACGAAGCCAATCCAATAGAAAATAAAACCAGCAAGCAGTCACTAATACTTGAAAGCGCATCTGAGCTGTTTTTGGGAAATGGTTTTGAAGCAACCAGCATGGATCAAGTAGCGATCAACGCGGGAGTTTCCAAGCAAACGGTTTATAGTCACTTTGGTAATAAAGAGTCGTTATTCACTGCCGTTATTGAAAGTAAGTGCAAACAGCACGAAATCACCCAAGACCTATTTGACCCCGCTAGACCGCTGCACGATGTACTGGTTGATCTGGCCAGGCACTTTACCGATCTTATCTTAAGCGACGAGGCCATTAGCCTGCATAGAGTGTGTATTGCCGGCGGCGAAAAATACTCGCAAATCGCCCAATTATTTTGGCAGGCTGGGCCATCTTGGCTGCAAGCGCAATTTGCCCACTACCTCGAACTCAAACAAGCCGATGGAGAGGTGGTCATCTGCAACCCCAAAAATGCGGCTCAACAATTTTTATATATGTTAAAAGGCGAAGCACACCTACGGCTAATTCTAAACTTGGACGATCCCGTCCAGCCTGCTCAATTGAATGAATACATTGATGACTGCGTAACGTTTTTTGAGAAAGGTTATGCTAATCAATAAGATAAGCCCGCGTTTCGAAAAGCAACCCTATCGGTATGCCTGATCTTTACGAGCGATTAACACAGCTGACTTAGGGGCTGCTCTAAAAACAGCCCATTGTTGATCTTTGTCATAATTTCTCACGAGCATTATCAAGAAATAGCGTTATACTAAGCGTTCATTTGGGGACGATTTGGATTCGACGCCGGTGACAAAACCAAAGGTGCATGTCGAGAGGGTAGTGACTCTCGTTAAACAATCGCTGTAACTTTATAGTTGCCAACGACGAAAACTACGCTCTAGCAGCATAAACCCTGTTAGCAGTCACAATTGGATGCTTGTAAACGAGAAGTGACTGTCATATAGAACAAGCTAGCTTGCGGGTATGTTTAGGGCCAGCAGGCAAAACTTAAACTAAACTCGTCTCTTATCGCCCTGCCCGCTGGGCCGCGAGAGATTAAATCAATAGGCGGATCTAAGCATGTAGAGCCGATGGCAGAGTGCTGACGGACGCGGGTTCAATTCCCGCCGTCTCCACCAAAATGTAGTTCGACTAGAACCAAAGAGCATCATTAAAGCCTGTAAATTCATATATTTACGGGCTTTTTTGTGCCTATAGCATCCTAGAAGCACCTAACTAAACCCGCTTTTTTAGTGGTACAGTTAGTAGTACCATAGTAAGCACACTATCGATGGTACTACTAAAATGGCCAGAACCACTAAACGTCTAACGAACACGGAAGTAAAGCAAGCCAAACCCAAATCAAAGATTTATAGCCTGTCAGATGGGGGCGGCCTACAGCTTCGAGTTAAGCCAAATGGCTCTAAACTATGGCTTCTTGACTATTACCGCCCCTACACAAAGAAACGAACCAGT
>CAJQQO010000136.1 GCA_905480475.1 uncultured Pseudomonadales bacterium
AGGGCTGATACTGGAATTAACAAACCAATGATCGCCAACTTTACGACCTATATATAAGCCCTCACGCACTCCGTTTATAGCTGTCATTACATCAATACCTTTGAATATTGCAAAGTCTTCAATTGGAATCATCCCTTCAGGTGCAGTCATTAATAACCTCTTGGTGGGCAATTTAGATAAATAATATTCGATCAATTAGCGTAAGCAATCTTTTAGATGCAGCCTAACTTGCGTTGCTTCCATGGTTTCATAAACAAGCCCATAATTTCTAACTACATTATCAAAACGTTTAACATACTCACACCTAAACGCTTTATTCGGCGGCAACCATTGATCAGGGCCGTTAGCCGCTTTTGCCTGGTTTAAATTATCGTCTACTGCTATCAGATTATCAGCATCATTAGCAAAATTAGATTTTTTCTGGAGACTCCAATCGTTTGCACCATGCGCATACGCCCAAGCCAACGGTACTATATGATCAATATCTACATCGGAGGATAAAGTCCAAACTTTATTAGAATAAGGGTCATACCATTTACCGCTATATACCGAACAGACTTTACCATTCCGAAAAGTCACACTTTCAAGCGATGAGGAAATTAATATTTCAGCACGAGTATTTTGGCAATCATTATCCTCATCAATCCAGTGCCGCCAATTTTTTCGGTTATAGCCAGTATTTTTATAACTAACCTTTTCGCTTAGAACTCTCGGTTTACAGTGATTTCTATGACAGTGATAAACGCCCAACTTTCTATCATTATGACCACCGTTAGCATCCAAACCTCCACCATGACTAAATACATTAGTCGACGACAACAGGCTTAACACTAAGGCAAATAGTTTTTTATTAATAACCACAATTTTTATAATTTTTTTTCCAAAAAAATGGCTTAATTTTTTGGTTTTTTTTGAGGTGTACCCATTAGTCAATTTTAGACGAAAAGGTCATGAAAACTCAGCGAAAACGCATCGATTTTTCCTTCGATATGTATCGCTCAAGAGCAATAAGGCAGCGACTTGATTGATATAATTTATTCTCATCCAAGCCTATGGCTACATCTCTAGATTCCTGAACAACAACAAAGCAGCCAAATGCCTGAACAGACTTGAACGATTTTGGGAATTTAAAAATGGAACCTTTCTTAGAATACACCGCTTCACTCTCACTAGCGTTAACAATACTCACTTCGCTTTTTCTTGATTTATATTCCCCATAAGGGATAGCACCCTTAGGTAGCGATTGACAGCTAGAGTGTTCCGAGTCTCCAGAACAAAAGTACCCCCTATTTGCCACACTTAATGTTAGCACCCCAAAGTGTTTGTCATCACTGTAATATTGCGTTACCAAAAAATTGGGCTTTAGGAGACTATTAGTGCAGGCCACGTAAAACTGCTCAAGTTTACCTGTGCCTTTAGATGATAGCTCCTTACAATCAGCCGAAACAATAGAGCTATAACTGCACGCATACAAAAGAGCTAAAGTGGATACAAGTGTTCTAAAAGTCATCCGCTAGACTGCTTTTTTTCCTGTAACCTTCTGTAGGATCTAATTTCGACATCGGGACGGCTGAAGCGCCCAGTGAGGCTCCTTCCTCTTGATCGCCATTGGCAATATGGCTTTCCATAGCTTGCTTACTATCAGCCGCTGCGGCTGACATTGAGGGCTTCCAACCCAACTGAACTAATAGATATTTTTCTTCTGTATCAACACATTCATCAAGCTTTACGATCCCTGACAATGTCGCCTTAGAATTTTGGCGCATCATATTTAACTGACTAGCCAGTTCTGTTGCAGTCCCCGATGTATTGCCATTAACATCCGTTGACTGTTGCGTTTCTGTTAAGTTGGCCGCAACAGTCTCCGCATCGAAGTCACTTTTTAAAAACTCTGCAAAAGCTCGCCGGGCGTTGAGCTCGGCAGATCGCCTCGCGTCAGCAATTAAACTTCGCTTTGGAAACAAAAACGATGACTCACCATACATCAGTATCGCCCGGACCTTACCGTCTTCGTCAATCCTGGGAATCACGCTGTCGTAAGCCTCGACCTCTGCTTCAAATTGACTGCAGTCTGCGAAGACACCCATTGAAATTAAGCAAGTAGCTCCAAATATAACGGCTTTACCAGTCATCTTTAACATTATCTTTAGCCTCCTGAAAGTCTTTCTCTGACGCCGCTTTAACCACCTTCATGTCTGGTTGCACCTTACGATCTTCTGTATAAGCATCTACATACCCGCCACCCACAACTTTAGATACATGCCTCATTGCGCGTTTAGCCAAAAACAATGCAATGTCTACTGAAGGCTCGTCAGATTTAATTTTTTTATTCTTAACTGAAAAGTTTTTAGTATCAACGATATTAGATGTGGCAACCTCAATGACCTTTATTGAGAGCGTCACATCATAAACTGTGCGTTCAATAATTTGAGCGCCAATTTCACGTCGATCGATACGGTATTTAAACTTATCGATAATAGGTATCAACATCAGGTCACCGCCCGCCTTGTTACCCAGCTTAGCCAACTCCTGCATATTGCCATTGCTGGAAATAATGCCCAACTCCTGGTCCGTCAATGTCAAATGCTGTCTATCCAAGACACTCAACTCTTTAGTTTGAGCTAAGTTTTCCTCTATAACACTGTGAAGTTTTGACGCAAAATCTTTAAACATTTGATCTCGTTCAAGAGTGTCCGAGCCTGAAGTTGGCTCAATCACGATTATGGTCGTTTTATTTGCATCAAGTGATGATTTGTACTTTGGGATCACGACACTCAGCACCACCTTAACCCCATTATTATCATCGATTTTCTCAATATACGTCCAAGATCGGATCAAACCAGATGTTTCGCTTTGTACAGCGCTGCTAGATGAAGCGCTTTCAACCACAGCACTAGCATTAACATCCACACCCGAAACACTAATAGAATCAACACTATCAACAACACTGGATTTAGCCGCAAACTTCTCGCCGAAAACTTGAGATACAGCAGCTTTTAGCGCCTCATTGGTCGCCGAGCGAAGATTGACACCCCTTCCCTCGGTCTCCAACGTAACCAATTCAACCCCTGTTTTTTTACCAATAGAAGGCTGCGACCGATCCGTTGTATTTACTTGCGCAGACTGATCTCCACGAGCAACATTATTATTGATAGCTTGCTTAGCATCCGCAGCTGCGGCTGACATCGAGGGCTTCCAACCTAACTGAACTAATAGATATTTTTCTTCTGTATCAACACATTCATCAAGCTTTACGATCCCTGACAATGTCGCCTTGGAATTTTGGCGCATCATATTTAACTGACTAGCCAGCTCTGTTGCAGTCCCCGATGTATTGCCATTAACATCCGTTGACTGTTGCGTTTCAGTTAAGTCGGCTGCAACAGTCTCCGCATCGAAGTTACTTTTTAAAAATTCTGCAAAAGCTCGCCTAGCCTTCAGCTCAGCAGATCGCCTCGCATCGGCAATTAAACTTCGCTTTGGAAACAAAAACGATGACTCACCATACATCAGTACCGCCCTAAGCTTACCGTCTTCGTCAATCCTGGGCACCACGCCCTCGTAAGCCTCGGCCTCAGCTTCGAATTCAGCGCAGCCAACCGCCAGGGCCGGCGAGCTCAAAAACAGAAGCGCTAACGTAAAAGCACTTACGTAAACATTTATTAAAAAAGCTTGAACATTCAAAATAATTACCTATTTTAGAAATCAGTAAAGTCTATTTTTTCTGGGGTGGCTATACCCTTTGTTTTCATCAGAGACATTAAATCGGACCCCTGCTTAACAACGCCTGTAGTGAGTTTAATAATAGCTGGGCCAACTGATGGAATAGCTTTAGCGGCAGAAATAGCCGCTTTTCCGTCGGTGAATTTTGGCGCGCCAAGGCTAGAGATTGCTGAGACAGCATCTTTAACGACACCAGCTGTTTTGATAGTTCTCATAAGTGATGGAGCATACTTCTTAGCGGCCTTACTCAAAGCCTCTTTCTGGTTTTCAGTAAGATTTTCTGCACTCGCGAGCTTATCTTTAATAAGGTTATTAGTTGCAGCAGATTGTTCACCTATTGCATTAAGATCACCAGAGCCCAACACATCACCCTTTTCTTCAAGGCTTTTCGCCTCTCCCCTTATCCCTTCAGCTTCGCTTTTAAGACCTAGGGCATCTGCTATATCTGCCGACAATAGAGCTTGTACCTGTAATTCATTGGATATTTCACCTCTTGACGTCTTAAAATCTTTAGCTAGTTGCTTCCAGCTCTGCCCTCCAGGCGCTGTTGAACCACTGCCGCCGCCCAGCAAACTTTTTTTACTTAGACCACCAAATTGTGCAGACGCTAAAGAACTTGTCAACGCCAAACACAGAAACCAAACCACACTAACTAAATGAGTATTTTTCATATTACTATCTCCTAAATATTTTAGTTTTGACTATCTAAGTCCTTTTTGCTGCAATTGCGCTATCACTGTATCCATAGCTTGCTTAACAGCTTCGTTATAAGCATTTGTTTCCGCTACAGAGGCATTGCCTCTATCTTGCCCGTAAACTACTTGAGGCCTCACAGTTGCTACTGTTCTCGCCCGTCCATCTTCAAGACCCCATACTTTAAACGCGACAGTTGCCGGCACTCGGACCGTCCCTCGAGCAGGATCATTCTGAGGGGTTCCAATATCAATTGTTCCCATACCCAAAAAAGTCCAGCCAGCATCCATAGCAGCCATCTGAAACTGCTTTTTTATTCTAGTTGGCATTCGCCCTGAGCTACGCATACTGTCAACGATCTCATCAAGATAGGGAACGTCATCTAATTGGTCCACACCCATAGCCTCAAAACCTGCATTCACAAGGTACTCCTCGACGGCATAAGCAACTTCTTCACTTATTTCAATACTAGGCTCATACTCAACACTATCTCGCTTCTGTTCACGGCTACCGCCACTCTTAGAAATATTCAAAGATTTTTCACGCATGGAGTTCAAGCTAGTTACATCATCAGTAGCTTCAACTTCTTCAATCGAAGCTAAATTATCGGTCTCACTCACCGACACCACTTTTTCATCATAAGCTTTTCTACTCAACTCAACGCGCGCAATAAACATTGCACCAAAATCACTCCCATAACCACTATCCTGAGAACCAGCCTCCGAATTATTTGCCAAATAGACATCTAAAGCCACTGGATTAATTTTCGCAGCTATCGCCACTTTGTACTGACGTGAATCTTTGTTCCGCTTCTCTTGCTGTATTAG
>CAJQQO010000137.1 GCA_905480475.1 uncultured Pseudomonadales bacterium
TGAATATTCCTATCTCGATTACGACACTGATGCTGCAGGCGCGTCTTTATTTGCCGCCGACGGCAACTCAGGTATTCAGGTGTTTCCGGGTTTTGCGCCTTCAAATGAAGTTGATGAAAGCCGTGATGTCTGGTCTGTTTATCTTGATGGTGAGTATGATATTACCGAAGCTTTATTGGTAAGTGCAGCGGTTCGTTATGATGATTACGATGACTTTGGCGATACCACCAACTATAAATTAGCGGCGCGTTATACAGTGACTGATTGGCTGAAAGTGCGTGCAGCAGCTAGTACGGGTTTTAGAGCACCGTCAATGCAGCAGCAGTTCTTTAATAATATCAGCACGCAGTTTGTTGATGATGGTTTTGGTACTTTAGTCGCGCAAGAGCGTGGTACCTTCCGCAACGACAGTGCGCTTGCACAAGCGATTGGGATTCCTCAGTTAAAAGAAGAAGAATCCATTAACCAAAGTGTTGGTCTGGTAATTGAGCCCTCTGACGACTGGACGTTAACCATCGATTACTACCATATTGATATTGAAGATCGAATTGTATTGAGTGGCGGTTTAACTGCTGGCTTGGGCGACCCTGATCTAACTGCCGGTTTAGCGGCTGCAGGTGCGAGTAGTGCACAGTTCTTTTTGAACGGTGCTGATACTCGAACCGAAGGTGTTGATATCGTGAGTCGTTATAACGTACCGATGGAAAAAGGTGAGCTAGTGGTTTCGGCCGCGGCTAACTTTACTAACACTAATGTTACCGATACCTTTACTACTGGTGGTTTGTCAACGCTTGATCCTTCTGATGTATTTACCGCACAAGATATTTCAATTATCGAAGAGTGGCAGCCTGAAGATCGCATTAATCTAACATTTGATTACAGCCGCGATAGATTTTCTGCGGTATTATCAATGAATCGTTATGGTCAATACACGGTTTGTGAAGGCAACTGTAGTGATGCTAATAGTCAAACCTTTGACTCAAAAATCTTAACTGATTTAATTCTGGCTTATCGTCTTAATGAAGGACTCACTGTAAGACTAGGTGGTAATAACATTTTTGACGAAACTCCAGATGAAAACAAAGTTGGTCAAACTCGTTCAGGTACGATTGAGGATGCAGCAGGCAACACCATTGTTGATTCTGCCGGTGTATTCCAATTCTCTCGTCGTTCTGCACCGTTTGGCTTTAATGGTGCATACTTTTACGCCGGTGTTAGCTACGACTTCTAGGTCTAGTTAAACGTAAAAAAAGCCCTGTTGATAAACAACAGGGCTTTTTTTTGTTTGTAAAATTCTTAGATTATTGAAAAAGGATCTCACGGCTATGATTGAAATTGTTTTTTTAATCGGTTAGCGTGGCCATCTATTGAGACAAGCCTCGGGAGAGCTTTCTAAAATGCTTGCTATTAAGCGCAACGCTTTGATTCGCTATGTTGTTGTATTAGCCTTAACCTTATCGGCTAGTCACAATTTTGCGTCAACAATTATGCAGATCGATATGGACACTATGCTTGAACAATCGGCAATGGTGTTTGAGGGGCAGGTCACTGCTAGTCAGGCAAAATGGAATGCTGACAATACTAGTATCTATACCGAAGTTGTTTTTCGTGTTGATGATGTGATTAAAGGCGATTATTCAGAGAGCGCTATCAGCTTACGATTTGCAGGCGGTGTGGTGGGCGATACGGGTTTAAAAGTGTCTGCTATGGTTTATCCCAAACTGGGCGAGCGCGGTATTTATTTTGTTGAGTCTTTAGCGAAGCAAAATATTAATCCTTTAATGGGTTGGAGTCAGGGGCATTTTCTTATTGAAAAAGATGCACAGCAAGCTGAGCGGATAATGACGGACAATCATATTCCTGTACTTGGCGTCGAGCTTGGTAGCCTATTGCAAATTCCCGCTTCACGGAATGCCAGTCCCGAGCATGCTAGTTCTGAAAATATATCCGGGTCGCAAATAGAATCAGATGATATGCCAATCAGCACCGGCGCCGCACAAGGTGTTGTGCTTGCTAAGCGTGGTAGCGCGATGGAGCAGGCGCTAGAAAAACAAACTTTCAAAGCCTCTCTGCGCTTAAGACTGCAAGAGCTCGCGGCTGAGGGTGAGCAATGAACACATTATTAAAAAGCGCTTGTTCAAAAACCTATAAAGCATTTATTCCCTATTCGGCCGTTATTGCGTGCTCTATTTTTCTTATTCCATCTGCCCATGCCTTTGTCTTGTTAGGCTCTTCGTGGACAAGTGGTGAGGCAACGATTCAGGTCGATATCGAAGCGTCTAACCCTGCGGGTTCCAATCCGCCGAATGTTGTTGCTAGCGGTCCTAGCACTGCGCAATTGGATGCGGCCTATATTGATGCAATAAATATTTGGACAAATAATTCAAGCTTCCAGTACAACGCTGATGTCAGTAGTGGCGCAGTGGACCCTTGTGTTTCGCCGAGCATGGCTGCAGGCAGCGGAGTTAAGTTTGCCAGCACTACCTGTATGGGATCGTTTGGCTCTAGCACTTTAGCGGTTCAACAAACTTGGTTTACTGGAAGTTCCACGACTAAAACCGGAACGATTTTTAAAAATACCATTGCTTGGGATATTTACTCGGGGCCGTGGACAGGCGTGCCAGAGTTTAAACGTGTCGCTGTGCATGAGCTTGGTCATGGTTTAGGTTTGGATCATTCATCCGACAGCGGCGCAATTATGTGGCCGACCAGCGGCAATATCGAAACGCCACAAGCGGATGATCTTGCTGGCGCAGCGTCTTTATATGATAGCGATGGCGATGGTATTGGTGTGCTCGTTGATAACTGCCCAAGCGTTAGTAATACCGATCAAGCGAATCTTGACGGCGATAGTTTTGGTGATGTTTGTGACGGCGATATCGATGGCGACGGTGTTTACGATAGCGAAAGTGTTAACACTACTTTTGGTTTGCAAAGTTTAACGAGTTCAATGTTTGGTTTTGGGCCGAGTAGTGGTAACCCTAGTTTAAGTTATTTTGCACAATCGTTTCCGGTTACGGCTTCAGGTCAGCTAACAAAAATTCAAGCGGCAGTTTATTGTCCTGCCGGTGATTTGCAGATATCCATTCAGGGGCTAAATGGAAGTGGCTTGCCGAATGGGGTTAATCTCGTTTCGCAAACTTTTAGTTCAGGCACTGGTGTGCCAAGCAGTTATTCGGATGGGGTAGAGTTTAGCTTTAGTTCACCGCCGACACTTGTTAATGGCACTAGCTATGCATTGGTATTACGCGCACTGGCCAATTGTAATTGGATTCTCTCAAGTGATAGCTATGCAAATGGCGCTGGTTTCTTTTCATCAAACGGAAGCTCGTGGTCTGGCGTTACAAATGATTGGCCATTTGCAACAATTATTGATCCGGATCCTGTCGATAACTGCCCGGTAACAGTTAACCCCTTACAAGCGGATAGCGATAATGATGGCGCTGGGGATGCCTGCGATAATAACGATCAGGACGGTGACGGAATTAGCGACGATATTGATAATTGCCCAGCGATTGCTAACGCTAATCAGTTTAATTTTGATGGTGATAGTTTTGGTGACGTCTGTGATCCGGATACCGATAACGATACGGTATTAAATGCCGCTGATAGTAATAATTTTAATGCGCTTATCTGTACCGATGTCGATGCGGATCAGTGTGATGACTGTGCGATAGAGGGGCAGCCAAATACCGTTAACGACGGTTTGGATAGCGATAGCGATGGGCAGTGTAATATTGGTGATAGCGACGATGATAACGATAGCTTAAGCGATGTCAGTGAGCTTACGGTTTATTTTACCGACCCGCTTAATGAAGATACCGATGGTGACGGCGCTAACGATGGTGATGAGGTGCAAGCCGGTACCGAGCCGACCATCGCTGATTTTAATGTGCCTATGATGGGCTTATTTGGTTTTCTTGGTTTGGCTTTTATGCTGATAAATATTCGCCGTGCTAGAATTTGTAAATAAGATATCGAAAATAAACCTGTAAAGTCGGCTGTAAAAATAGTGCTTTAATCATCAATTAAAAATAAAGCTTAAGCGGCAAAGCCCGCCGCCGGTGTGGTCGGCATATCCATATAGGTTTTAATGCCCGGCGATGCTTGACAGATCGCTGGTATCGCATTAACCACTGGCATGCCGGTAATAATCATACCCAAGACCATATAGTCTTTTAAACTCTTGGCGACAAAATCTTTGGGCGGATGAATCTCCATTCGCAGTTTCATGGTTGGCATACCTTGTACTTCCAATAAATAAGCGTGGTCAATTTCCCAAGGCTGCTCAATAAACTGCCCCATCTTCCATTTATAACCTACATCGAATAGTACCCGATTATCTTTAATACCCAGCCAATGTCCTTCAACGCCAGCAACATGGCCTTTGCGAATAGTCATAAAACCCAAGTCATTATCTTCAGTGGCTGCGGCGTATTGTGCTTCAAAGCGAATATCATCTAGCTCAACTTTCAGCGCCTTGGCCATCATCTCTATGCCCTCGGCAAATACCACACTGCCATTGCGGGTCATGGTTTCTAATTCCGGGTTGTCCATTGGCGAATCAAAACCGACACTGCGCTGAGTTTCAGCCGAGGCATAACCCGAGGCATCTTGGGATTCAAGAATGGTGATCTTATCCACGCGATTACAAGCGGCGGTAGTTGCCAGCGCCATAGAGTTAGAAAATCCCGGATGCATGCCGCTACCAAAAATAGAGCTGCCACCTTTTTCACAGGCAGCGATTAAGCGGGTTTTATTCTCTAGGCCATAAGCATAGGTGCCGGTAATAAATTGCGTCGATGCGGCGACATTGATTCCAGCCTCAAGTATTTGGCAGAGTTGATCGATGTCGTACCATACTGGGTTATAGCAAACGCAGTCGGGTTTTAGCGCTAACAGTTCCGTTATGTTGCCGGTTGCGCGAATGCCAATAGCTTCGCGGCCTAACAGTTCGCCAATATCGCGACCTTGTTTGTTTTTGCTCCAAGCGTAACAGCCGACTAAGTCCAAATGCGGGTTGTCCAAAATAGCTAAGGCGGTTTGTTCGCCTACGTTACCGGTGGTCCACTGTACGACTCTATAGCTCATGATGTGCCCTTATCTGTTTTTTTATTATGCTAACCCAAACATCTTCTTTTAAAAATAGCCTTACAGCGCAGCTGCTGAGGTCTCACAAAGTAAAATATTGATCAACTAAAAGGCGATAAATTTCAGTATACTGCGGGTCTTAAATTATTTGGCGTTTATAACCTCAACCTATCAAGTGATGTAACTGACATGCAGTCTCAGCAGCTCAAGCCCGTTAAGCCCGCCAGTGTCGAAGAGTGTGTTGAGCTAATAATAAAACAGTTAGGTTCAACACTGGTGGTAGGAGCGCCGCTAGGTATCGGTAAGCCAAATCACTTACTCAATGCTTTGTGGCGTAAAGCTAAGCAGCAGCCCTCATTGTCGCTAGAAATATTTACCGCCTTATCGCTGGAAATACCGACCGGTAAATCCCTGCTGGAAAAACGCTTTTTGCAATCCTTTACCCAGCGCCATTTTGGTGATTACCCCGAGCTTGAATATATTGATGATATTAAGCGCGGTGATGTGCCAGAGAATATGCGCGTATCTGAATTTTATATGCAGTCCGGAAAATATCTGGCTTCGCCACTGGCGCAGCGTTGGTATACCAGTAGCAACTATACCCATGTTGCCAGAGATATGGCGGATCGCGGGGTTAATGTTCTAACGATTATGGTTGGCTGCGAGCGCCGTAACGGCGAGCAGCGTTATAGCTTGGGTTCCAATCCGGATGTCACTCTGGATCTCGTGAGACGTATTCAACAATCGAATGACACTTCGCGGCAGTTATATATTGTTGCCTTAGTGAATCGAAAAATGCCATTTATGACTGGCCAAGCTGAAGTGGGCGAGGAGCTTTTTAACGCCATAATTGATCAGCCGGAATACGAGCATCCATTATTTGCTGTGCCGCGTGAGCCAATATCTAGTACCGATTATATGATTGGTTTGCATGCCAGTACCCTAATTGCCGACGGTGGTAGTTTGCAAATTGGTATTGGTGCACTCGGGGATGCCTTTGTTTATGCGAGCCAGCTAAGGCATAGCGATGCGGCTCTGTATCAGGATATCTTGCATAAAACCGATATTGCAGAGCGGTTTTCAAATATTATTAATTCTGTGGTTGGGCCGGTTGCTAGCTTGGGCGCTTTTAAACAAGGTTTGTATGCCGCTACAGAAATGTTCACCGAAGGGTTTATTCATCTTTATCAGTCCGGCATTTTAAAGCGTCGTGTCTACCCGGATTTAGTTATTCAAAACTTACTTAATGAGGGAGAAATAACCGCTGAAGTTTCATTGGCAACATTAGATGCTTTGATGCAGGCAAGGGCTATCACAACTCGACTGGATCAAACCGAACTTAATTGGCTAATCACTACGGGTGTTTTTCGCGCGGGCATTACGCTGCAAGGTGGGGAGTCGCAAGGTAGTACATTAGTCAATGCTAGCGGCAATATCGTAGAAAATAATATAGCCAAGCCAGAAAATCAAAGCGCTATCGCTGATAACTTTTTAGGTGAATCATTAGCAGGCGGCGCATTAATGCATGCAGCGTTCTTTTTAGGATCAAAAGATTTTTATAGCTGGTTACATGCATTAGATGAGCAGCAACGTGAGCTATTTCAAATGACCGGTGTTGGTCAAATCAATGAGCTTTACGATGGCGAGCCAAGAGATAGGGCGCAAAGACTTAAAGCGCGGTTTATTAACTCCACCATGAAAGTCAGTTTAACTGGGGCAGCCTGCTCTGACGGTCTTGATAATCATCAAGTGGTTAGCGGTGTAGGTGGCCAATATAATTTTGTTGCAATGGCACATGCTTTGGCTGATAGCCGCTCGGTATTAATGTTGCGAGCAGTACGCAATTCGGCAGAGGGTCCTATTAGTAATATTGTCTGGCAGTATCCCTATGAAACTATTCCGCGGCATTTGCGTGATCTTGTGATTAGTGAATATGGTATTGCAGACTTGCGCGGCAAGTCTGATGAGGATTGTATTAAAGCCATGCTATGTATTGCCGATAGTCGATTCCAGCAGGGTTTGCTTAAGCAAGCGCAGCAGCACAATAAGCTTGATAGCGCTTGGCAAATTCCAGCGGCGTTCCAGTCCAATTTGCCAGCCACTTTAAACGAAAAGCTTAGCGCTTATAAAGCCGATGGTTTGTTTGCCGATTTCCCCTATGGCTGTGATTTTAATACTGATGAGTTGAAATTATTAAAAGCATTAAAGTGGTTAAAGCCCAAAACCAAAAATGGTTTGAGTTTATTAAAGCTAGTGCCCAAAGCGC
This sequence comes from uncultured Pseudomonadales bacterium, assembly GCA_905480475.1. Lineage (GTDB taxonomy): Bacteria > Pseudomonadota > Gammaproteobacteria > Pseudomonadales > UBA7434 > UBA7434. Next base: position 7,358 of record CAJQQO010000137.1, read on the forward strand.
TCACTCTTGCCTCCACAGATCAAGATCAATCGCTCCTTGCGCAAATGAACTTAAGTGAGCCAAGTTCTTTTGAAGAAAGGCTCAGTCAAAAGCTACTACTGTTGGCGTTAAAGTCAACTAGCTAACACTATTGGTTTTTAATGCCGCTGAGTTTTAGCTCTTTGCGTAATAAATCGCGACCTTCACCCTCTACCTGCTTTAAAAACTCGGTGGCAATAACCGTTGGTCGTTTTGATTTTAGCCAAACAAAATACCAATTAGTATTAATAGGTAAGTCCTTAATCTTAAGTTGAACCAAACCACTTTTGCCGCCAAATAATAATGTATGCGCCGACACAATGGAGATGCCTAGCTTGGCCATCACCGCATGTTTGATGGCTTCATTACTTTCAATCGTCATACGGGTATTCAGTTTAATTTTTAGTTTGCGTAGATGTTCTTCGATTGCGTATCGAGTGCCGGAACCTTGCTCGCGAATAAGGAAGGGTTCATCGGCGATATCTTTCAGTCGTAAGTTTCGTTTTTTAGCTAATGGGTGTTTGTCGTGAGCAATAGCAATTAATGGGTTGGATAAAAACTCAATGCTATCGGTTTCAATATCTAAAGGTGGATGACTAAATACATAAAAATCGTCTACGCCTTGTTTAAGTCGCTCAACGATTTGCTGGCGATTGCCAACATTTAACTGAACGTCGACGGCCGGATAGCGCTCGCAAAAAGGGCCAAGTAAATGCGGGATAAAATACTTGGAGGTCGTTACCACCGATAGACGCAAGGTCCCCGACTTTAACTCCCGCATACTGGAAAGCGACATATCCAATCGAGCGAAACTATCCAGAACATCAGTTGCGGTTTTTACAACTTCAAAGCCCGCTTCGGTAAATACGACCTGGCGGCCAATAATATTATATAGGGGTGTGCCTACTGCTTCGGAAAGCTTTTTTAATTGAATTGATACCGTCGGTTGGGTGAGGTGAAGGTGTTCCGATGCTGCACTAACACCGCCGCGATCATGAACCGCTAGTAGAATTTCCAGCTGTCTAAGTGTGCCGATATGAGCATGTAATCGTGATTGCATCATTATCCAATTCCAAGTGGCTTGCGTGTTCCGCACTATGGCGGTGCGTAGGTTTCTATTGCTTTAGCTGCAGCTTCTTTATATAGATATTTATCTATATGTTCAATAGTAAATATCTATTATTATAAATATAACAACAAAGCCATACTTTGTTTCATAGCAGTTAAATAACTTATCAGCTCGATTATTTAATGGGAGTAAGGTTTATGTTGGATAAACAAGCAGGGTTTGGTTCTTTTGTTGGCTTAGCGGTCCTGGCGCTAGGTCTTTTTTCTTGGTTACAAGGTGCGGGCGGTTGGAGCTTGATGCTGGTTGGTGTGTTGATTTTAGCAGTGACCGTGGTGAATTGGCGCTTGGCAAGCAAGCAAGGTAGTCAAGCTTTTATCCCGGTTGAGAATTCTACCCATTACGGCTATCGATATCTGAAGAAATAGACTGATCAAGCAAAAGGGTTTACGAAATGTTGTTTGATGTCAGTATTGCTTTTTTCTTGCTAGGTGTTGTTGCTCGATTACTTCGTGCAGATATTCAGTTTCCAGCGGCGCTTTACCAATCGCTAACCTTATTTTTAATGATTGCGATTGGTTTAAAAGGTGGCGTAGCTTTAGCCGAGCATGCCTCTTTGCAGTTAATTGGCCAATCGGCTGCAGTGATTTTATTTGGTTTTACTCTGCCCCTTCTTGCTTTTCCCATTCTTAAAAATATTGGTCAGCTTAGTCGTATCGATGCAGCCTCAATTGCTGCTCACTACGGCTCGGTCAGCGTTGGGACTTATGCGGTGGCGGTTGGTGTATTGGAGTCACAAAACATCGCCTACGAGGCTTATATCCCGCTATTTGTTGTGTTACTTGAAATGCCTGCTATCGCTATTGGTATAGCGCTAGCAAAAAAATCCAACGGTGGTGTCGCCAGCGGTAGTGTAGATAAGCGCAAACTAACGCATGAGATTCTTTGTAATCAGGGTGTAGTAGTGATGGTGGGCGGTTTAATTATTGGTTATCTGGCTGCTGACAATATCTCTACGATTACACCGCTGTTTTTTGATCTCTTCCACGGTGTGCTGGCTTTATTTTTACTGGAAATGGGCATGGTAGCTGCCAGCCGATTTGATGATATTAAACGCTCGGGCAGTTTTATGTTGGCCTTTGGCGTTGGTATGCCTTTGATTGGCGGATTGCTAGGCTGTGTGTTGGGTTTGTCGATAGGCCTCTCCATCGGCGGTGCAAGTCTATTAGCGGTTTTGGGTGCCAGCGCTTCTTATATTGCAGTCCCTGCGGCTATGCGCGTAGCGCTGCCCGATGCCAATCATAGTTTGTCTATCTCCGCGTCATTAGGTATTACTTTTCCGTTTAACGTTTTAGTCGGTATACCGACTTACTTTCTATTTGCGCAATGGTTGTCCGGTTAAATGGCTATGACAGGAATGGCTTCGACACGAATTGCTATGACACACACCGCTCTTAATTCAAAAAGCTTAGCTTTACTATAAATATAATTGGAAACATCAATGAACGACATCAAAAGCAATGAAACAGCAAAAAAATCTACCGCGCCTAAAGTGGCGATTATTATGGGCTCGCAAAGTGACTGGCCTACTATGCGTAACGCAACAATTGTCTTGGAGGCGCTAAACATTGATTTCGATACGCAGGTTGTATCGGCACACAGAACGCCTGATCGGCTGTACGATTTTTGCCGTAATGCCAGTGCTAATGGTTACAGCGTTATTATCGCCGGCGCTGGTGGCTCGGCGCATTTGCCGGGTATGGCGGCGGCACTGACTTGGCTGCCGGTTATTGCGGTTCCCATTCTTAGTAAGGCTTTAAGCGGCGTAGATAGTTTGTTGTCTATTGTACAAATGCCTAAAGGCGTAGCCGTTGCTACTCAGGCTATTGGCGATCCCGGTGCGTATAACGCGGGGCTGATGGCTGCACAAATGCTATCAATCCATTCGCCAGATCTACAGCAAGCGCTTATTCTCTGGCGTGAGCAACAAACTCAAAGTATTCCATTAGAGGTCGTCTAATGCATATTGCCATTGTAGGTTGTGGTCAATTGGCGCGCATGTTGGCGTTAGCGGGAATTCCTTTGGGTCTAAAATTTAGTTTTATTGTTAACCCTGATGAGCAAAAGGATACCGCTTGTATTGATGGTTTTGGAACGATTGCATGCTGGCAAAAAGGTGTTGCGATTGGCGAGTTATATATCGCGCTCGGCAGACCGGATATTGTAACGATAGAAAAAGAAAGTGTGGATTTAGGCCTGCTAACGGAATTGGAAAAATATTGTAAGGTCTACCCTAGCGCAAAATCTGTTTTTTATAGTCAGAATCGATATCATGAAAAATTATTGTTAGAGAAGCTGGATATCGAGACGGCCGATTTTAAATACGGTAACTCTTTAGAGTCCTGTGTAAAAAGTCTAGGTTATCCTCTAGTGATTAAGTCAATTAGTGAGGGTTATGATGGCAAAAACCAATGGCGGCTAAAAGAGCAGGCCGATATCGCTATTATTAATCAACAAGCGAATATTGAAAATTGTATTGTAGAAAAATGGGTTTCCTACGAATTTGAGTTTTCTATGATTGCGGCTCGCTCTGTTGTCGGTCAGTTTGTGGTTTATCCGCCAACCGAAAATCAGCATATCGATGGTGTATTAGTGCGATCCATTGTTCCAGCGAGTCAGCTCGAACAAGCGCATATTGATACCGCCATTAATTATATAAAGAAAATCATGCGTGAGCTGGATTATGTTGGCGTCATGGCAATGGAATGTTTTTTTGCCGACGGGCAAGTGTTGGTCAATGAGTTAGCGCCTAGGGTACATAACAGTGGTCATTGGACGCAGGCAGCGAGTATCACTTCACAGTTTGAAAATCATATTCGCGCTATTGCCAATTTTGATTTAGGGGCAACGCGTTTAACTGGTAGTGCGGGCATGTTAAATTTATTAGGTGCTGGTGTGCCGCCGCTTGAGGTTTTATCTTCGCAAACATCACTACACTGGTATAACAAATTACCAAGAGATGGCCGTAAGGTTGGCCATATTAATTTTGTTGGCGATTCGAGGGAAGAGGTGTTGGCAGATATTGGTGCGGTAGAGTTATTGATGAATGCGTAGCACTTTCGCACCTTAGCACCATAAAGAAAGTGGTGGATCCAGCGTAGTGCATTTTAAAATATCGGTTCTAGATACGATGCCTCTTAAAACGCCCTCATTATCAACAATCGGTATCGCATCGAGTTTTTGTTCTATCAACACTGCGGCTATTCTTCTTACTTCGGTCACTGGATCAGAGGTGATAATTGGATACTGTTCATTAACAAATACCTGGGCAATGCTGCGGTTTAATTCAACTGGATTCAGGTTTTTATCAATAAGATATTCCATCAGTTCTTTTCTGGACAGCATAGCGATTAACTGAAGCTGCTCATTCATGACCGGCATCATATGAAAGGGATGCTTTTTAAACTGTTTTAAGGCTTGTTCTAGCGTATCTGTTGCCGATAGATATATCACCGCAGGGCTCATAATTTGATAAGCATGGTAAATTGCCTCACGCTTATTGTCTTCCGCCAACATGCTTTTATAGCTATTTAGCGCGTCATTAGAAACGTCATAGCTGTGGGTAGGTTTTTGCTCTTGTGTGGCTTGATCGCCGGAAGATTTACGCTCATCCGGGGTATGGCCGCCGGAGCGATAGTCTGTAGGGATATTGTCAAAAATATTTTCTAAGGAGTGTTCGGGCGACTCTTCGTTAGTGCCTCTTGAAGCAGCACTGGCCGACATGGCTTTGACATTGCGTAGCTGTTCCATGGGGCCAGTGAATGTTCGACCATTAACCGTATAAATAGAAAACATAATAATTGCTCCGCGGTTAAATGATCTTTAGCTTGCTTGATATTGATTATTTCAATATCGCTAAGCTATCGCAGTTTTCATAATTATTCCAGTTTGATGTTGGTGGATAAAAATAATAGTTTGAGTTTGGCCAAGGCTTTACGCGGAAATCTGTTCGGAGTGTTCTAGGATATCCCTATGGCTAAATCGAGCTTGTCGATTATGTTGTCGTCTTTTGAGTTGCTGTACCAGCGTTCGATTGGCTCGTGCAATACAGCGGTCAATAGCGTGTAGCAAGTTGTCGCGTTCTTCTACGACTACGATATCGGCTAGATAGCTAGCCTTAATCAATACTTTACATTGCTTATCATTGCCGCCCTTAGGGCCATTAATGTCGCATAGCGTAACTGAGACGGACTCAATATGATTTTGGGTTTTAGCGAAGCTTAGAGCTGCTTTACGGCTAATATAGCTACGCATACCACTGACGTCGTCAATATTACGGTTGTTAAAAAAGATCTTCATATTCTCTCCTTGTTCAGGGTTGATTAACACTATTGCCAACAATTGGATGCCATATCACTCAATGATGATCGTGTGATCCCACCCACTCGGGTTCGATAAGCGCGTTGTTGATAGCTTGATACACCGCTAGTTTGCGCTAGCTCTTGAGCTTTTTTCTGCGTGGTTGATCGGCCTAAGGCATCGCTGCGAATCGCTCGGCATACATTGCGTTGTTTAACCATATGGTTTTCGCTGGAGCTTACCTCTGCCGAATCGTCTACTGTCGTGAAGTCCATGCTTAGTTCAGGAACATTTGCCGAGCTAGCATTGGAATAAAATAGCGATAAAGCAAAAGCCAAACAGATTACAAATAGATTTTGTATTAGCGTTAACGGGGTGGTGGCAGTCGCCAAGGCTATTGTATGACCTCTAGCGGGAGGTCGTTTATCCAGATGTGTCGAGCCTGTGTGGAGCGATTTCATTATTAAGGCCTCATGCGATAACTTATAGCGATAAATTGTATCGTCAGTCACTGCTAAGTAATCAGTTAACGATATTCTTCAGAGGTTTAAAAGATAGCGGGACTTCTTAATAAGAAAAATCCGATATATACTGACTTTTGCATCGATAAATCCTGTGTAGGATGTAACTGCTTGATTTTACTTGGATAGCGCTCATATTGACTGCGCTTGCTTGCTTTAGATCATATAGATATTAAAAGGAGAGCTTATGCATCAGTTGAATTATCACCATCTTTACTATTTTTTTGTCATTGCTAGAGAAGGCAGTATTGTTAAGGCCGCAAAAATATTAAACCTTACACCTCAAACGGTTAGTGGTCAGTTGGGATCCTTTGAGGCCTATCTGGGGAAGTTGCTATTTGATCGAAAAGGTCGGCGCTTAGTTTTGAACGAGGCAGGCAAGCATGTATTTAGTTATGCCGAAGACATTTTTGCCTTGGGTACTGAGCTGCAAAGCAGTTTGCGTAATCAAAATATTGAGCAGCAGTACTCTTTATCTATTGGGATTGTCGACGTAATACCCAAAACCTTTGTTTATGATTTATTAAAATCCTGTCTGGAAATGGACGAGCCGATTCGATTGATTTGTCGGCAGTCCGATATGGATACTTTATTGGCGGAGTTGGCGCTAAACAAACTGGATCTGGTCGTGTCCGATAGAACCCTGATGCCGGGCACACCGATTAAAGCGTATAGTCATCCCTTAGGCGAGTGCGGTTTAACATTTTACGCGCATAAAAAAATCGCAAAACGACTTAAGAAAAAATTTCCACAATCTTTAGATCGGCAGGAGTTTTTGATATGTGGTGATAATTCTATGCAAAAAATCAGTTTATTCGCGTGGTTTGAATCCCAAGGTATCGCGCCGAAGATAGTGGCGGAGTTTGATGACAGTGCACTGTTAAAAATATTTGGTAAAGATGGTTATGGTGTGTTTTGTACGCCAACGATTATTGAGCAACATGTTGAAAAACAATATGAAGTGTCGGTGATTGGTCGTACTGAAGATATCACTGAGCGATTTTATGCGATATCACCAGAACGAAAATTCACCCATCCAGGGATTATTAAAGTCGCTGAAATAGCCAAGACAATGTTTTAGCTATTGGCGCTATGGTCAAGCGAGTAGTCAAAGTAGAGGTTAGGAATAATGATTAAATCATTTAGGCGCATAGCTTCGATAGTGTTATTAGTCAGTTTGCTTGGCAGCAATATACTCAGCTTAACGAATGCGGCTTTCCATGACTTTCTCTACCGAGCTTTATCTGCGTTACCTATTTCGAGTTTGCTGGCCAATAGTCCAAACAGTAAGCGCAAAGCGTTGGTAAAAAATAATGTTCAACTCAAAAAAAATATCAAAACGATTAAAGCCGGCAGCCGTGCAAAGAATACAAAAGTTAAATTGATATCCAAGCGAATAACGACGCGTACCTTACGAAGAGCTGCGCGCAATGCGGCGCAAGTTCCTGTTGAATCTATTCCCTATTTAGGTATTGGTATTATTGTCGCCGGTACCGCTTTGGATGTTAAAGAGTCCTGTGACAGCATAAGTGATATGAACGAAATTTTAGCGACGCTGGGTGTTGAGCCTGATAAGGATTCTGCTGGCGGGGAGTCGTTCAGTATTTGCGAAGCTAAAGGTAGCTAGTTTAAATGTGTTATAGGTATTATTCGGGTAAAGCATCGTTAAAAAAGCGTTCATAAGTGTTAGACAAGGCGAGTATTAAGAATGAAAACAATAGCATTATTTGGCGGCACGGGATTTGTTGGCGATCGAATTAAAGATAAGTTACTCGAATCAAAATATCGTATTCGTATGTTGGTGCGTGACGCCGATTATGCGCGCGATCTAAAATTGGCAGGTGCAATAGAAACGGTAAAAGGCAGTATTGATGATGCGGCTGCAGTGATGGCGACCTTAGAAAACTGCGATGCTTGTATTGTTGCCACGGGTGCACGATCAAAAAGTTTGGCCAATATGGATGCCATTGTAACTGGCACACAATATATTATTCGAGCGATGCATGCGCAGCAAGTGAAGCGGTTAATAAAACTTTCTGGTGTATCTGTTCGGATAGCCGGAGAGCCTTTTCCATTACCCAGACGGTTGTTGGATATTGGATTAAAGCTAGCGATGCCAAATCCCAGCAAAAGCAAATATCTAGAGCAAGACCTTATCGAAGCCTCAGGTTTGGACTGGACAGTCGTTCGGCCGCCGGTAGTGGTTTTGGATGCCATTAATAAAACATTTGCCACGCATGAAAATCAGTATTTGGGATTAAAAGTCAATCGTGATGATTTAAGTGGCTTTATCATTGAGCAAATCGAAAGTGATCAATGGTTGAGGAAGAGTCCTATAGTGGGATATCGCTAAGCTTGTTTTTTAGGTAGTTCCGTATCGCTTAAGTAATACCATTTAAACTGTTTGCGCACTTGCCAATGATTTTGATTTAACGATTCGCAGCAACAAAAAGCTTGCCAATAACCCCAGTGCTGAAAATGCCGCTAAAAACATAAAGAAGTGCTGATGTCCAGCTAAGCCCGGTGAGGTATCAATCAAAACGCCGCCTACATAGCTGACAAAAATATCCGGGCTAAACCCTAGTACGCTGACAAAGCCTACCGCCGTGCCTGTAACAGCTTTAGGTACTTGTGCTTCCTCAAGCAGTGCGAAGTACAAGCCACGAAAGCCAAAAATGGCAATGCAGGTAATTAAAGTATTGCCTAGCATCACCCATCCTGCGCCGGGTATTGGTGTGCTAAGTGCAAAGTACAAATCAGAACTGAGCAACAATGCAAATAACATCAACAAGGTTTTGGCTGAGCCGATCCTGTCACCTAACAAACCTAAGCTTATTGCGGCGATAGGCCGCGTCCAAGAGCCGATGGCTGCGATTTGCGCCGCTTCAACTTCGTCCAATCCATAAGCTTGCACGGCAAACAAAGTGTAATTATCAAATCCTTTGTAACCCACGTAGGCGCAAACAACGATTAGCGCTTGTAACCAAAGGGCAGGGGTGCGCAAAACGGTGATAATGTTATAGCGTATAAACGCTTTGCTCTCGCGAACATTCGCCCTTATCGTAATTTGATTTTCAATATCATCTCGAATTACCCACCACACCAAAAACCCTGCGGCCGCAGTAACACCTGCGTAGAGATAAATTATTTGTCGCAACACATCTTGTTTTTGTTCAAGTGTTGCTAATGCATAGTCGCTGGGAAAGGCCAAGCTAAATAACAAAACGCCAATGGATGCTAAACCAGCTGCCAGTGCGCCACGCCCGCCTTCTAGCAAGCCGAATGCGCGCCCTTGTGCGGTATGCCCACCCCAGTCCCGACAGGCGCGTATCATTGCTGCCCAGAAAAATAAAATAGTTGATAGGCCAAAGAAACCCCATAACCATAACGCAGCTTGATAGTTAGGGAATCTAGCGAGATATAAGCCACCTAAAGCGGTTAACCAAAGCGATACGGCTAACAGTTTGCGTGCAGCAAAACGATCGGCTATCGCGCCACCAGGAAAGTAAGCGAGCATAGCGACAATACCGTAAACGCCTTGCGCTGCACCAAGTTCGGTGGCGCTTAGCTCAAAGACTTCCAAAACAGTAGGGCGAAAAAAACGAGTGATATGAAAAGGTAATGCGAAGATCGCCTCGCCTGCCACTATTAGAGTGAGCATATAAAGGCTGCGATTGAAGTGGTTTTTTCTACCAAGCATAAAGAGGTTTCTGAGTCGAAGTTTACATTTTTCGGATACCAGCATATCTTACTATGCAATTCGCTCAGTCGCAGCTAGCGCTGCATCAGCATTGTAGTGACTTTAACCAAAGCTTTTAGAGCCTTAATGGCTCTAATGTGAAACCCAGCTTAACTTTGCCGATTTATATTCTTTCAAAAACACTTGTAACTGTGCTTCGTCTGGACGGCCATGCTCTTGGCCAAATAAATGTGCGTCAGGAACATCGTTTATATGCTGTTGCTTGCCAAACGAAATAGCACTTAAATTCCAATTATCAATTTTAAATTTTTGATGAATTAGCTTTGCAATATCATCGGAGATATCTTTTGCTTCTGGCAAGTTCATTGTGTCATGTTCCCAGACAAGCGGCTCGTTTGTGAGGTGGTCTGGCGCAAGAACGTTATGAACAACTTCGGCATCAGTCGCGTCGACATTGTCTTTTTTCATCGGTCGAATGCCATACTTGAGTAGATTTTTAGTAAAGTCACTTAAGTTCGTTTGACCCGCATTATAATCACTGCCTTCTTCGCCACTAATATCAAGTGGGAAAGTCATCAGGGACTGATCATTCCAATTGTCTAGAGCCCAATTTTTAGCATCGTCCATTGACTGGGCCGTTTCAAAAGGTAAGCCTACGATAAGACTAATTGTGCCGCGGAATAGTATTTTATCCTGCATATATTGTTTGTATTCTAGCAATCCCGCTTTCAATTTTTCAGCCTTCATACCTTTGCCGACTAACTTTGCAGAATCATGATTAAAGCTTTCAATGCCGTAATATTGTCCACCGACGCCAAGTCTGACAAGATCTTCCCAAGTTTCGGTATGCGATATTAATAAGTCGCTTCTAATAAAGCCTGAAAAGTAGGGTTTAAAATCAAGTTGTTCATCCACTACGTCGGCAAACTTTTTAATTTTCTCGGGTCTATCGTTAAAGGTTTCATCGGCGATGTAATAATCGGTCACGCCCCAATTGTCATAGTTAAATTTCATCTCTCGTTCGAAATCATCTTGTGTGCGGCTGTAATCACCTTTAACACCCAAGATAGGGAAGTTGCAAAAATCGCATTTGAATTTACAGCCTCTGGAAAACTCTACCGATAACCATTCATAGGGTTTTACGAAATCTCTTTTTTCCAATTGGCTGCGATAGGAGTCTAAGGGATAGGCAGGGTAGGCGCTGATCGATTTTATAAGTTGTTTGTTACCAAAAAAGCGGGCATCAAATTTCACTTCGGTTGATGAATTTCCAGTTAAGCTTTTTAGCAGCGCTACGATGGCAACTTCTGCATAACTATCCACCCAGTAATCAACATGTTTAGCGGGTGTGAGGCCGACGCTTTGACCGCCAATGATAGTTTTAATATTGGGGTACTCTTTAGCTAGCCACGAGATAAGATCATCGAACTTAGCTTCCCAATAATTAAAGAAAGTACTAAACGAAACAAATACGGTTTTATTTGAAACTCTTGATCTGACTAGTTCTTTGAGTTCATCCAAATCCCACAATCGTGCGAAATCTATCACCTCGCAATCCCAGCCTTCTTCACGTAAGACGGTCGCGATGCGATGCGCTCCTGCACTGCGGGAATAGGGGTGAGGTTTTAAACCAAAAATTAATCCATGATGAATCATAAGGCGATATGTCCCGTAGCGAATTTATTTATTTTTATTAAACAAGCACTAGCGGCTATTTTCAGCAGCAGCGCTTTACTTTTAGGTACAGCTATTTATCGGTATTGCTATTAATTAGTACTATTAGAAAAGTCTAAATATGAGCCTTAGGACTAGTCAATATGGGTATTTTTAATGATAGACGTTATTGGAGGGCGTTGGAAAGGATAATGGTGCCCAGACGCGGAATCGAACCACGGACACGGGGATTTTCAATCCCCTGCTCTACCAACTGAGCTATCTGGGCGTATCTAGATATTGACGCTAAATTGAGCCGAATCAGTGTTTGATACGTCTTCAAGGCTGTGCGCGGCAAAAAAAGAGGGCGTATTAAACCCGCAGACTTAAGCATAGTCAAGAAGTCATCGACAACAAGGAGCCTAACAGGCCTATTTAGCCTTTATTTTTCTTTAAGCTATTGATCTGGCGGTACATAACCTTCAGCTTGTTCAAAGTCCTGACCCGATAAGAACTTTTCCATTTCTTCTTGCAAAAACTTGCGTGACTCGGCATCACGCATATTAAGGTGCTTTTCATTAATGAGCATGGTCTGGTGCTTTTGCCATTCTTCCCATGCTTGTCGCGAAACCTCGTTGTAGATCTCTTCTCCCTTGGGGCCGGGATACGGAGGGCTATCTAGCCCGAGCATTTCCTCCTGGTATTTGCGGCATAAAACGGTGCGGGTCATAGTGTGTCCTGTGATAAATAGATTTGGCGTGGCTCTATTTGTATGTTAGCGCTCACTTTCTTTTAAATACTTTTAATATCAAGCTTTAAGCTTGGCGAGTATCCTGGTGACGGGAGCGGCGATACCGACCTCTGCGGGTTTGTTTAAGTCATACCACAGCCATTGATCTGGCTCCATCACCGCGCTTGCAGTGTTACTTTTGTATTGTATGGGAGTGATATCCAGATGGAAATGGCTAAAGGTGTGGCGAATGACTGGCCAGCTTGTGGCTTTGCCTTTGGTGAAGTTGTCGACCGTAGACTTGCCTTCGGGCAGGCTCCACAAGCTGGCCCAGATACCGGTGGGCGGGCGTTTTTGTAGCAGCACTTGGCCTTTCGAGTTAACCACGATATGCATCTCAGTGCTTCTAACCGGAATTGTCTTCTTGGGTTTCTTGCCGGGATACAGTTTTACCTCGTCAGCGGCCAATGCCATGCAGGAATGATTTAACGGGCAGTTGGGGCAGTCAGGCTTGCTGCGGGTGCAGAGTGTCGCGCCTAAATCCATCATCGCTTGCGTGTAGTCGGCAACTCGCTTTTTTGGCGTATGGGCTTCCGCATAATCCCAAAGGGTATCGGCTATTTTGGATTGGCCGGGCCAGCCTTCTACTACGAAGTGACGGGCCAGTACTCGTTTCACATTACCATCGAGAATTGAGCAGTGTTGGCTAAAGGCGATGGCTGCAATGGCTCCAGCAGTTGAGCGACCAATCCCCGGCAGTGTCACCAGTTGCTCTACCGATGCAGGCAGTTCGCCGTTAAATTGTTCGCAAACCTGCTGGGCGGTTTTGTGTAAGTTACGTGCGCGTGAGTAATATCCTAGCCCGCTCCAGTAGTGCAGCACATCATCTTGCTCGGCATTGGAAAGTGTTTGGATGTCGGGAAACCGCTGCATAAAATTTTGGTAGTAGGGGATTACCGTTTTAACCTGCGTTTGTTGTAGCATGATTTCAGATATCCATACTCGGTAGGCATTAATATCTTCTTGCCATGGCAGATCTTTGCGGCCATGCGAGTCAAACCATTTAAGTACTCGTTGCGAGAATTTAGCGCTGGGTTTTATTGCTGTGCTTTTTGTGGTGGACGCAGCTTTCTTGGTTCTGATTTTACTCACTTGTTATTTTGTTTCCTTAGATGGTGCTGGCATAAGCATAAATGTTGCCGCCTGATGATGAAGCTAGTATCAAGCTTTATAGAGAAATTTAACAGCGTGTTTTGATATCGATTCAGTTGTGCTGGCAGATATTATTTAAATAATCCCTCAAGCCCGCCTTTAATTAAGTCCTTAATACCTTCATCAAGTTTGTCGCCCAGTTCTTTGTCGATCTTTTTTTCTATTGCCGTTTTAGCTTTTTCTCTTGCTTTTTCTTTAACCGCAGTTTTGATAAGTGCATTGACCTTATTGCGATTAACCGCGCAACCACTTTGCTCGCCCTCGGTGTCGGCCAGCGAGCCTTCGCAAAGAATCGGCCATGCGATATCGCGATAGCGCTCGTTGATAATGCAGGCGGGATCACTATTATTTAGTTGCGGTGTTTGTTCTTCTGCTGCTTGATCGCTTGGCTGCGATGTCTGTTGTGAAGTTGGGCTTGAGGATGGCGTCGCTGAATCAGTTGGCGTTGTATTCTCCTGCTCGGGTGAGGCGCCAGTAATTATTGCATCCAGCGCAACGGAGTAGCGCGAGTTAATTAAATCGATAGTACCCTCTCCGTCCAATATCACATTGCTTAGACCGCCTTTAAAAGTAGCGAGCTTGCCTAGGCCATTTTGCCAGTTGATAGTCGCGTTGACATTTTGCAAAGCAGTATCACTTGGCCAATTGGTTTTTAATTGTTCATTGCGCGCCAAGGCTACAGCCTGACAAATACGATGCTCTATATTGTCGCTATGATAGATGCCATCGCTAAGTTTTATTTCGGTACTTCCCGATAAGCTTCGTAACCAATCTTCTGTGCTGTAGCCCTTCATGGAGAGATTGGATTCTGTGTCCGCTGTGCCGCTCAACACTTTAGACTTATCACTTTCTTTTAACGACGCTTCGATTAAGGCCGCGACATCAAGCCCTTTTACACTTTGTTTTACGCTTAATAGTGGTTCGCTACGTTTGCTGCGGTTTAGTGTTACATCGGCAGAAATATCCGAGGAGTAAAATTGCCCTTTGAAACCAGCTTGTTTTACGTCGCCATTATTAATATCGATTTCAGAATTTAAATTGCTAAAGTCTAATTGGTTTAAGGTCAACTGATTAATGCTTAGGGTGGTAAGAATGTTGGCGGTATCAAGAAAGGATAAATCGATATCTTCGTTATTGTTTGCGGCTGCAGAATGGTTAGCGGTATTTGACGCCTCAGTTGACTCTGCAGTGCCAGCGAGATAACGATCTAAATTGATAGCGTCAATATTTAACTTGCTTGAAAGCAATGGTTTTTGTTTGTCGCGTAATAAAATACTTAGAGCGCCAACAATTTTGCTGTCGTCCAGACTTGCATTAACATTGGCTAGCGAGAAGGTTTGTTTTTTGTCAGTAATCTGCCCGGCAATGTCGGCGCTTAACGATAATGTTTTTAACGCTTCGCTATCGCTGGTTGCTATCGCTGATTGGCCAAGTGCGTTTAATTGTTTTTGTATATTAGAGATTTTAAGATCTAGCTCGCCAGTAATATCCAAGTCGTTCGTTTGAGACTTTGAATTAGAGCTAATGGGCATGCCATTCAGAGTTAATGTTAGCT
>CAJQQO010000138.1 GCA_905480475.1 uncultured Pseudomonadales bacterium
AAGTTCGTTCAATAATCTTGTTAGTGTGTGTTTTTAATTGCTCTGCACCTTAGCGTCAAAGTCGATCTTTATAGCAATCGATCTAGCATTAAATCCTGCCTCCGAAGCAGATGACAGACTACAATAGAAGCCTGCCATAAGTAATTGAAATAATTAGATTACTTCCTATTGATATCAGTGACTTACTTACCGCGGCTATCAGCTTATGCGGGCGGCGAAGATAGCCCATTACAGTAGCAATAACAATGCTGTTTTATGCCAGCCTTTGCTCAAGCTTATCGCATCCGCTATGCGGGCTTTAGCACCAGGGTCAGCTATTCCATTTCTTTAAAGCGTCGTTATCGCTGGCCTTGGCATCAACCCAGTGCTCGGTCTCATTAAATATCGCTTTTTTCCAAAACGGTGCCGAAGTCTTTAAATAATCCATTATAAATTCGCAGGTGGCAAAAGCCTCTTTCCGATGCTCAGCTAGCACGAGAACCATAACTATCGGCTGGCCCACTTCTAAGCGGCCAATCCGATGAATAACCTTGCAGGCGACAAATGGCCAGCGTTCTTGCGCCGTTTGGCAAATGGCCTCTATAGCACTTTGAGTCATCGCTGGGTAATGTTCGATTTCTAACGCGAGCAACTGCGGATCTGCCGATGCTTGATCGGCGCTGTTAACTGATTTTTCCTTCGCTCTTACCAAGCCACTAAACGAAGCAATTGCCCCAATATTATCGCCATAGGCTTTATTTAATTCAGCCGATTCAATGCCGATATCAAAACGCTGCGGCTGAATCGACACCTGAATACTGGCTGACAGCTTTATATCACTCACAAAAGCGGATCTCAATTATTTGACTATAGGGTTTGATGTTAAGGCATTAGTTTTAATCACTTGCTCTTAAGCATCAGGGCATAACATTCTGGGCTTAGCAATCTGAACTTCGCAATCTGAACTTAACCACCGGTAACCGGCGGAAAAAAAGCAACTTCATCACCGTCTTTAATAACCGCATCGCGCTCAGCGACTTGCTGATTAATCGCGCAAACAGTTTCTTCGGCTAGTAGTAGCTGCCAATTATCACCACCCTGCTCGGCTAATTGCGTAGCCAATGCCAGTACGGTATTTTCGATTGGCCACTCAATGCTTAACTCACTACTTTGCAACTTCTCACGTAAATTAGCAAAAAACAAAATTTTAATCACGTTGCCAATCTCCACTTTTGCCGCCGGACTTTTTATCCAAACGAATATCGGAAATCACAATACCTTTATCAACCGCTTTGCACATATCGTAGATAGTTAGCGCGGCAATCGATGCCGCTGTTAGTGCTTCCATTTCTACGCCCGTCTTACCGGTGATTTTGCATCGCGACCGCAGCTTTACTTGGCAATTGCTTGCGTCCAAATCAAACTCAACTTCTACCGACGATAACATTAAGGGATGGCATAGCGGGATTAAATCGCTGCACTTTTTTGCGGCTTGAATACCGGCAATTCGCGCAACGGCCAGCACATCACCTTTTTTATTATTACCCGCTGTTAATTGCGCAAAAGCCTGTTCTCCCAGCGACACAGTTGCGCTGGCCGTTGCAATTCGCAAGGTTTCGGATTTACTGGAAACATCGACCATATGCGCCTCACCGGCGGCATTGAGATGCGTTAATTGATCGCTCATTTATTACCCTTACAATATCAGTCTTAAACCATGGCTTTTAAAAATCAATCTTATTAATACAACAGGCGTTTTCTCAATTATATAAACGCTGTGAACCGCCCAATAGTCATCCAGCGGCTATTGTAAGCTGCCTTAAAAAATAAACACAGCTAAAAACCAGCGTTTCAAATTACACAAATAAAAGGCGCTAAGGCTAAATCTGTTGCTCGCCAATACTGCTATTCTTAAACTAATCGCAATTGCGGATAGATTAGTACCAGCAATTATCAGAGCAATTTAAACAGGATCTTACTATCAAAGCACTTCCTACCATGGCATATCAAGCTAGCGCAGCGAGATATAGGCAAAAGCTGCGCAGCTTTACGCTTGTGTTGAGTGTAGTGAAATTAAGCGCTGTCAGCCTGTCTGCTTTGATGTGTACTTATGCCTATTCCGAAGCAAACACTGCCCAAACTAATCCTCAATACGCCTTAAGCACACCGCTGCCATCAGCAAATCGTAATCCCTTAGTCTTGGTGCATTCAATCCCTCAGCCGACAGGTGCCTATTTAGCACCAGCGCAAACCGGCCAATGGGGATTAGCGCTTGAAATGGCTAGCCTGAGTTCGCAAAACCTAACAGCTGCGGAAAGCGCCGATTACGCTGCCACGTCATCGCCTTTAGGTGAATCGATTTTACTGGATGGCGAAACGATTCGCGGCGAGCTTAGCTATCGTTTTGGTATTAATCAGCACAGCGATATCACGATCAATCTACCCTATATCGCTCATACCAGCGGCTTTGCCGATAGCGGTATTGAAAAATGGCACGACTGGTTTGGTTTGCCCAATAGCAACCGCGGGCTTAGACCCCGTGACGCTTTACTCTATAGCTATAGCATCAATGGCGAAGAGCAATTGCGCATTGATAGAGACCAACAAGGCACCGGTGATATCCAGCTCGATTATCGCTACTCGCTTAAACCGCAGACTGACGACAAAACCACCGCTGATAATTCGGCTATTCACCACCTACTGCAAGTTAGCTTAAAGCTTGCCACCGGCGATAGAAAACGGCTAACGGGTTCAGGTTCTAACTCACTGGCAATCAGTTTAAAAATCGCTCAAGCGTCAGTGCCCAGTATAAGGCAACTGTCATGGCATGCTAACAGCGGCGCTATGTGGTTAGACAATGGCGGCGTATTGGCAGACTTAAAGAAGCAATGGCTGATTTTTGGTTCCGCAGGTATTGGCTGGCAACTCAACAATCAATATGCCTTGCGGCTGCAATTTAACGGTCACTCGGCAATCTATAATAGTGATACCAAAGAGCTGGGTAAAACCAGCGGTCAAATCGTTATTGGCTTAAACGCAAAAACCGGCAAACAAACACTAGTGCAACTGTATTTCACCGAAGATATTATTGTAAGAACCAGCCCGGATATCGGTATTGGCCTATCCATCCGTCAGTTTACCGACTAAGCAAAAAGCACTGTCGCAGCAGCCTATTCTCGGCTCAAATAGTCACTCTCCCCGCCGTGCCAACAAGGTTTTGAAGGTAAATAGAAGGTAACGTGAAATAAGCTAACGATCCTGTCATAGTTTCAGCCGTTAGAAAGATCGTCCTTAGGCCCTATAAAACTATCAATAACAGGATCCTGACTTAATGGCTACATGCCCGCATATCAATATTATCGACCCAGAAATATTTCAAGGCGGCGCGCCGCACGAAGCCTTTGCCGAACTAAGAAAACAAGGCCCACTGGTTTGGCATGAAGATGGTGAACTGCAGGACAGCGGATTTTGGCTGGTGACCCAACATAAAGAATTGGATTATATTTCCAAACATCCGGATTTATTTTCATCCTATGAGCGCACCTGTTTTCTAATGGAAAAGCAGGATATGGGTAATCTCGATTTACTGCGGCTAATGATTATTAATATGGATCCACCGGATCATATTAAATACCGCCGTATTATTCGA
>CAJQQO010000139.1 GCA_905480475.1 uncultured Pseudomonadales bacterium
ATGCAATTGATCTAACACTTTACCCATGCGCTCACGCGTTGATAGCGGCTCAAGATGTACCTTGTGGCTCTCGAACATATCAGCGCGGTGCAATACATCACCCAGTGCAACTAATAGCTCTTTTAAATCGATATCCGGCTCAGGTCGCTCACGATCATCTTCTGGCGGATAGACTTCGGCAATAAAAATATCACGCTCGACACGTGGCATTTCTTCAATATCTTCGGCCGCTTTTTTAAAACGCTCGTATTCTTGCAAACGACGAATTAATTGCGCACGTGGATCGTCTTCATCTTCATCGATATCTTGCGAGCGCGGCAGTAGCATCCGTGATTTGATTTCAGTCATCATGGCTGCCATTACCAAATATTCGGCAGCTAAATCAAACTGCAAGGCATCCATTAATCGCACGTACTGCATGTATTGTTCAGTCAGTTCCGCAACATCAATCTCAAGGATATCGAGGTTTTGCTTTTTAATTAAATACAGCAGTAGATCCAACGGTCCTTCAAACGCTTCCAGATAAACCTCTAGTGCGGCGGGCGGAATATATAAATCGCTGGGAATCTCGGTGACTTCTTCGCCTTGTACGATGGCAAAGGGTAAATCCTGTTGCTGCGGCGCGTCGCCTTGCAGCTTACGCGTATGCGCGTCGTCTCTAAGCTCTAATAAGCGTGGTCGCGATATTTGATCTTTGGCGCGCAGAACGATGGAAGATTCATTGTCATCTGATAAAGCTTGCTGGTCTTCAGCAGCTGATGGCGCATCGGCAACTGAACTCGCTGCTGGCTCTTCGGCCAAGTTTTCTGCAGAGGATTCGTTCATCAACTATGGCTTTCCTTTAGACTGAATATCGTTGTCTTTTAACTTGTTATAGGCTTGCCAGAAAAAAGTGATTATAGCTGCAGGCAAGCGCGAGATTGCTGCGCATTATAGCGACAAACCAACGTTAAATGACAGTCTGATTAACAGTACTGAGACTAAGCATGTTTGATGAGATTCTCGGCTAAAACCGCCGTTTTCGGCTCAAAAATCGCTTTTTACAAGAAGATAGCGCTTGTTTGAGCTGAAAGTAAGCAAGCGAAGAGGAAAGGAAAGAAACAATATTGTGTGGCAAAACAGAAACAAGGGTTTAAATCAGCTCTCAAACTCACTGAGAGAGCCCGCTCCACGCCGCAGTATCACTGGGGATTCGCCTGAAAGGTCGATAATACTGGTCGCTTCCATGCCGCAATATCCGCCATCAATCACCAGGTCCACCTGACTTTGCAGCACGCTGCGAATCTCATAAGGATCCAGCAATGGCAGCTCATCACCCGGTAAGATCATTGTGACGCTCATCATTGGCTCGCCCAGAGTTGCCAATAGGCTTTGGGCAATCACATTATCGGGAACACGCAGACCGATAGTTTTGCGTTTAGGGTGTTTTAAGCGACGAGGAACTTCATTAGTCGCCATTAAAATAAAGGTATAAGGTCCCGGCGTATGGCTGCGTAGCGCGCGATAAGCCACATTATCAACCTTGGCATAGAGCGCCAACTCGGATAAATCACGGCAAACCAGCGTAAAGTTATGCTTATCATCCAGCGCTCGAATCCGGCGAATCCGTTCCAAAGCTTGCTTATCACCGATATGACAGCCTAAGGCATAGCCCGAATCGGTGGGATAAACGATAACCCCGCCTTCCTGCACAATAGTCGCGGCCTGACGAATAAGTCTAGTTTGCGGCGTTTCAGGATGGATTTGAAAAAACTGACTCATTGACTGCTAGCACCAGAATAATTAGTCGTTTGTGCTGCTGGAAGCGACCATATAGGTACTGCGGTCGATGGCAACTCAGTATTACAGCCCAAATCACTCCAGCTTTGTTCGGGACTATGAAAATCACTACCCATCGAGCAGGCCAATTCAAATTTATGTGATAAACGCAGCAAGGTGTCGGTAATAGCCGACTGCTGTCGGCCACTGATCAACTCCAAGCCATCACCACCTATCGCTTTAAAGGCTTCGAGTGTGGCTCGCATTTTGGTTAAGGTTAAACCGTATTTATCAGGATGCGCCAAGACGGCTAACCCACCCGCGCTATGAATAGCCTCCACCGCCGCTTCAACTGACGGCCAAGTACATTTCACATCACAGACTTTACCCGCGCCCAACCAGCGCTTATAGGCCTGCTGCTCTTTATCGCAGTAGCCGTTCTCCAGTAAAAACCGAGCAAAATGCGGACGACTTAAAATCGCCCCATTGGCAATGGCTCGAGCACCGGCCAAAGCACCGACAATGCCCTCGCGCTCTAATCGACGATCAATCGCTTCGGCACGCACTTCACGCACCTGTGCCTGACTGGCAAGAAACTCCCCCAATGCAAGGCTCTCGGAATCTAGCCATAAACCCAAAATATGGTAATCACGACCTTCCAAAGTGGCAGTAATCTCAACCCCGGCTATTAATTCAACCGTTGAGCTAAGCTGGCTATTAGCCAGTGCCTGCTGCAATTGTTTTACACCGCTCACTGTATCGTGGTCAGTAAGAGCAAGTTTACCCACGCCATTTAACTCTGCCCTGGCCAGCAAATCGACAGGCGACAAAAGGCCGTCTGAAGCAGTGCTATGGGTATGTAAGTCTATTATCATTAAGGGATTGAACTCTTATTTATAAAAACAGTGGCATTTATCGTTCAAGAACTTTAATTCTAGTCTTGGCTCGAATATAGTGCGCTCGGCATTAGCAACGGACAGGCCCTACCGTCTCAAGTAGGCGGGATTTGCGGAAAAATGTGAACCAGATCAAGCTTTTTAACCAAAGTTAACGACTGTTCTCTCGTAAAATCGCTCGCTTGCACAAGAATACTCTGTGCATATCCGTCGCCATATTGGAAATAATTCCAAATTCGCTTATTCGTACCCGTCGGAATGATAGCAGTCGAACTTGAGTGAACAAACAATGACCG
>CAJQQO010000140.1 GCA_905480475.1 uncultured Pseudomonadales bacterium
TTATTCTCACTGACGACAGCGATGCGATTTTATCCATTGACCAATGGCTGCTCCTACTCGATAAACAAGGCGCCGAAGAATTTAGCCATATGCTCAGTCGCGCCAGCGATTTTTTATCGGTACCCAAAACCATTGTTTGCACGGTTAAATCCAAAACTGGCATTACCTATCCGGCCGATATCAGCGAAATTCAAATTAAGGAAAACGGCAAAGGCCGTGTTGTGGGCGTTAGCGCACAAATCCTGATTGGCGACACAGTGGTAAGTCCGCCGATTGATTCCACTGCTAGCAATACCGGCTTTGATAATCTTGGCGATATGTCACATGTCGCTATGGTTGATAAAGTCTGGATGAATATCGCCGAGTCGCTTCCTATTATGTGTTTGGTACTCGATGAAAACGGCTATGTTGTCCGCGTACTGAATGGTGATCGCTCCAGCTCGCATAGTTTTCCTGAAGCCTATATCGGTCAAACCTTATCAGATCTGTTAGGTATTGAGTCACTAGATAATTATGTAGACTCTATTCATAAAACGCTTAACACGGGCAAGTCGCATCAACAAACTATCGCCTACTCAGGTGCAGGCGGCACGCGCTGGTTTGATACCTTTATTACCAAATTACGCAGTGATTTGGGCATTTCCAGACAGGTCGTTTGGACCGCCGTTGATATCACCACCGGTAGACAAGCCTATCAAGAATTATTAAAAAATCATGACACGCTAACCGATACGCTTAACGATGCTCCGGTATTGTTTTGTCAAAAAGATGCCGACGGTCGTTATCAACGAGTGAATAGAGCTTTTTGCGAAACCTTTAACGTACGCGCTGAAGTCATTGCCGGACGTAGCGATCAGGATATTTTTGAAGGTGATACGCTTAAGCAAATTGCCCAACAAGATAATGAACTGGTCGACCAAGGTGGCGGCGTAAGATTTCTGCAAAGCGAAACGATTAACGGTCAGACGCTTAACATACAGTGGCATAAGTTTGCGCTGAAAGGGCATAGCGGTAATAAAATTGAATCCATTGCCGCATTCGGATTTATTTTAACTCACGAACATATTGCGCAAGTTGAATCAGTTCAAAACGCCGACGCCATTAATGGCAGCGTTGAAAATAGTGCCGCAATCTTTAACCAGCCCAACATTGAAGATCAGGATTTATTTAGCGCCGCCGTGTCCATGACAGCACCGAGTGGCGCCATTGGTCAGGACTTTAAAGCAATTATAAAAAATATTGTTAGCTATACCGAAATCGCAATTTCTCAAAAAAGCACAGGTCGTGAGCATCGTGTTATTGAGTATCTTAGTCAATTGGTTAGTACTAGTGAGCGAGCAAGGGATTTAGTGATTGAATCCTCGGCACAAGATATTGAAGACAATCAAACTGAAGAAGTTGAGCTAAAACCTTTGGTGCGTGACATTGTTCAAATGCTAAGGCCCACCTTGCCAGGAACATTAAACTTTCAAACCGATCTTGAATCGGCTTATGGTAAAGCACTGGTTTCGCCGGTGCGTTTTCAACGCATTGTGATGCAGCTATTGATTAGCGCACGCGATAGTGCCAGCTCCAATGCACCGCCAAATACCAAAAACGGTTGTGCAGATAAAAACGAAATTTTACTCGCCTTAAAAAACAAACAGTACGATGCGCGCGGCTGTGATGCCTGCGATGAAAAACTCGACGGTGGCTATATATCACTATCGGTCACAACCGCTAGCGGCAATCTGGATGCTGCGGACTTACAAAAAATGGTTGGCGCTGCCGCCAAGGTCACTCAGCCAGAGAGCAACGGCAATAACAGTAGTGACGGCAAAAAGAAAAACAACAATATCGTTGCAATGGCGCATGATAACGCCGGCCATGTCATTATTGATTATCAACAGAATACCGTCACGCTTGAGCTGCTTTTTCAACATGTTAGCGACCATACCGGCCCTGACGATGACGCGCGCGCAGCAAAACCCCAATCGACCGCCGAAGTTACCAGCCTGTCAAGCTTGTAGGATTATTTTTTTCCCCATAGAATAGCCGCTTCAGGCCGATTTGACCGCAGGCTTCAGACCCTTCAAATCGACAGCAATAGAGAGTAGTCAATAGACAGCAGTAGCAGTCCGCTCGGATATCTATCGACAAACTTTTCCATCACTTATCTACGAATTCGTCTATGAATACATCGACTCACGATACGCCGAACAATGCCCACATCCACCATAGCTTGCCCAAGCTCACCTTGGCGGCAAGTAGCGAGCATTTGCACGAAGTCTTAAAGGCGACATTGGATCCGCTTCACTATCAGCTACTTGCGGCGCATAGCGCTACCGAGTGCCTGAAAATTATCGAGAATTCCAAAGTTGTATTTGTTGATTTAATTCTTGAGGATATGGACGGACTGTCTTTAATTGAAGAAATTCGATCACGCCACCGCACCATGCATATTATTGCAATTATGTGCAAAGATGAATTGGCAGCGATTGATATGACTGCCGATAATATTAAATTAATGGCCGCACAAAGCGGTGCCAACGCGGTGTTTATTGCCCCCTTTAACTTGGCTGAACTACTGACTACTGTTGACCGCTTTTGCGAAGATATTGAACTTTCAATCTAACAATAAACTTCCAACCTAATAATAAACTTTCAATTAATTTAATAAAACGCCAGAAGAAATGGGTACTCATTTTTTTCCGGCGATTACAAACCTTGGCATACCGGCCAAATCATGGTTATCAACAATATCTTGATAACCATGCCGATCCAACAAGGCAACAATACGCTCCCCCTGATCATAGCCATGTTCAATAGCAAGATAGCCTCCCGCTTTAAGACAAGTATCAGCACCCGCCACTATTTTTTCAATATCCGCCAATCCGGCGTTGGGACTAACAAGCGCACTTAGCGGCTCGAATTGCACATCACCATGTTTTAAATGCGCATCCAAAGCATCAATATACGGTGGATTAGAGACAATCAAATCAAAACTATTTTCAGCAAATGCCGACAACCAATCCGCGCGCAGTAATAAAAACTGCTCGGCCGATTGATTATTATTTTCTTGGTGCTGCTGCGAATTTTGCTTTGCCACTTCGACAGCTTGCGCGGAAAAATCGCTAGCGACCACAAACCAATGCGGCTTTTCTTTTGCCAAAGCCAATGCGATTGCACCACTACCGGTACCTAAATCAGCCACTACCGACTGCGGCGGCAGCGGTAAATCCAAAACCTGCTCAACCATCTCTTCGGTTTCAGGCCGTGGAATCAACACCCGCTTATCAACACTTAAAGATAAAGACCAAAATTCTTTTTCGCCTAATAGATAAGCCATAGGTTGACCGTCACAACGCTGTTGTAACAAGGGATAAAATTCGGCTAAGTGTTCTGGCTTAAGCAAGACTTCGGGGTAGGCGTATAAATAACTACGCTGCTTTTTAAGCACATGCGATAATAATAATTCGGCATCGAGTCTGGCAGTAGACTCGCCGCTCAGTGCGGTGTCAATAACCGCAACACTTTCGGCAATAAGCTCGTCAATACGCATAAAAAAATATCACGCTAGGCGACTTAGTCTTCACCCAAATCAGCCAGTAGATCCGCCTGATATTCATTAATTAACGGCTGTACTACTTCATCTAACTGACCTTCAATAACCTCGGCCAATCGATATAGGGTAAGATTAATTCGATGATCGGTTAAACGCCCTTGGGGAAAGTTGTAAGTGCGAATTCGCTCCGAGCGATCACCACTGCCAACCAAATTGCGTCGCTCACTAGCTTGCGCCTCTTCCGCTTCGTTGCGAGCAGAATCCGTTAAACGCGCTTGCAACAAGGATAACGCGCGGGCTTTATTTTTATGTTGCGAACGTTCGTCCTGGCATTCAACCACAACCCCCGACGGAATATGGGTAATACGAATCGCGGAATCGGTTTTATTCACGTGCTGGCCACCTGCACCCGAGGCTCTAAACGTATCGATACGTAAATCGGCCTTATTAATTTCAATCTCTTCAACCGCATCCGCTTCAGGCATTACCGCTACCGTGCAAGCCGAAGTATGCACCCTTCCCTGCGATTCGGTTTCTGGCACCCGTTGCACACGATGCGCGCCGGATTCAAATTTTAAATGTCCATAAACTTCTTGACCGGCAATCCGCGCAATCACTTCCTTATAACCACCATGCTCACCAACACGCTCGCTTAGCACTTCCATTTTCCAATTGCGCGACTCGGCATAACGGGTGTACATGCGAAATAAATCACCGGCAAATATCGCCGCCTCATCACCACCGGTGCCTGCTCGCACCTCAAGGAAAACGTTATTTTTATCATTGGGATCACGGGGCAATAACAACTGTTGCAAATCAAGTTCTAAAGATTCAATTAACTGTTTACTGACGGCATAATCCTCGGACGCCAGCTCACGCATTTCGGCGTCATCATCTTTCAATAAGCCTTCAGCCTCTTGCAAATCCTCTAGCGCCCCGCGATAAGAAGCAAAACATTTTACCAAAGGCTCTATATCAGAATACTCTTGTGAAAACGCGCGAAACTTTTTTTGATCGGCAATAGTCTCTTGATCACTAAGCAATGCACTTAACTCATCGTATCGCTCGCTAATCGAGTCCAATTTTACTAACAAACTTTCTTTCATTCGTGACTATCTCTTGAATATCTCTATGTAAAACCTAAATACGGTTTCTTATTTACTGACAGGATATGATGACTTAACGATTATTCTTGATTAGTTAATTATCTTTATCGCGAATATTTTTATCTTTACTTTCTTCTGCGTTGAAATTATTTTCGCTTTTACTATTTGCATTATCTTTTGAATCTGAACTACCGCCGCTTGTACCGATAACATCATCACCTATACCAAATAATACCTTGGCCGAACGCAGTAACTCTTGGTTGTCATTACCCGCCGCGTTTCTCATTTCTACTGTAGGTTGATGCATAATTTTTTTCGTCAATGAGCGCGCCAAGGACTCCAAAGCGTCTTCCGCTGATTTGCCGGCACGCAGTAACTGCATCGCACGATTTAACTCGTCATCACGCAAACTTTGTATTGTCTCTCGATAAGACACCACTAGATCCGTTGCGCCACGACTGCGTTGCCACTGAATAAAATCCTGCACGCCGACTTCAATAATATCGGCTGCTTTATCTACCTCGGCCTCACGCAGCCGAACATTGTGATCGATGATCTCACGCAAGTCATCAACCGAATACAAATAGACATCAGGTAAATCTGCAACCTGCGGTTCGATATCGCGAGGCACGGCGATATCGACCATAAACATCGGTTTGCGTTTGCGCTGTTTTAACGCGCTTTCAACTGCGCCTTTACCTAACACCGGCAACTGACTGGCAGTCGAGCTAATCACAATATCAAACGATGACAGCATTTCAGGAATATCCGATAGCATGATCGCCTTAGCGCCTAATCGCCCAGCCAAAGCTTGGGCACGATCCAACGTTCGGTTAGCCACCACCACACTGCCTGCGCCCGATTCAATTAAATGCTGGGCAACTAGCTCTATCGTATCGCCAGCACCAATAAGTAAAACCGCCGCGGTGGATAAATCGGCAAAGATACGTTGCGCCAAAGTAACGGCTGCAAACGCCACGGACACCGGGTTTTCACCAATCGCTGTGCCACTGCGGACCTTTTTTGCCACCGCAAAAATATGCTGGAAAGTCGGTTCAAGCTCAACACCAATAGCGCTGGCTTGTCGCGACACCGCGTAGGAAGATTTCATCTGACCAAATATTTGCGGCTCACCCAAGACCATTGAATCCAAACCACCGGCAACGCGAATTAAATGCCGTAGCGCGTCTTGGTCATGATATACATAAATGTGTTCGCGAAAACTCTCATAGGGCAGCGCTTTAAAATTCGCCAACCATTCAAGCACGTGCTCCGCATCATGCTGGCCATTCACCACCAACTCGGTGCGATTACAGGTGGAAAGAATCACCGCTTCGGCATGATGGCTAATATTCTGGGTCGCGCTAGACTCTTGAACAAGCCATTCAAGCAAATTATTTAACGCCGACTGCATTAACTCCGGCGCAAACGCCAACCGCTCTCTCAATTCGATCGCAGCTGTAGAATGGTTTATGCCAATAGCCAATAGCCGCATAGATAACCCGATAATGGAAAATAGATAGGCGCCGCAATAAGCCTGCGCGCCAGTCAACGCGGCATTTTAGCAATATCTTTGTAAGAATGTAGATGTAAATCCGTGGCAAGCCCTCGGTTCTGGGATTGTCTGACAATCTATGCCATGATTAGCGGCTAAACTTAGCTGCTTAGTCGGCGTAATCCGACCTCAACACAAGCAATAAGATAGGCAATAAGCGCCACCGCAGTGACTATTTGCTAGCCTAATTGATTAACCAAGACTGATTTTAACTACATGGATATTTTAATGCTCAAAGCGCAATTCCAGCCCAAAGCGCAATGCCTTTCCAAAGCCAGCAGGCAGACCGAGGCAAGCCGAGCACGTAAATCATCTAGACTATTTACAGCGGAGCCACTGGCCGGCCAAAGCTTGGCTGGAAAACGATTGACCAGACAGCTTCGCCTAAGCGCATTGAGCCTCACGCTATTTTCACTATTAATAGGCGGCTGCGCGCAAACACCGGTGGATAACAGCACGACTCCCAGCTCGCAAAAAACCGACCCGGTCGTCGTTACACCTGATGGCTTAAAAGCTGAGGCTAAAGCCAGAAAAGCTGAAATAGCCGAGCTACCAAGCCGTCCCTTTCCCGAGCAAACCCTCTACAACCTGTTAATTGCCGAGCTTGCTACCCAAGAGCGCAATCTTCCTCTGGCAATAGAAAAGTACTTATTTGAGGCGCAATCCACCCGCGACCCCGGTGTTGCCGCCCAAGCAACTCGCCTGGCACTCTTTGGTAGAAAATCATCCGAGTCATTAACTGCCGCCGAACTTTGGTATGAAGTCGAACCCGACAATGAAAAGGCCGCGGCAATTTATGCCGACCTGCTCGCCCAATCCGGCAAACCCTTAGAAACCATTGGAATTCTGGAATCACAACTGGCGTTAAACCGCCAAGCCAACTTTGGCGTATTAGGGCAAACAAAATATCCAGCCGACAAACAATTACTTAAGCAGGTTTTAAATCGCCTACAGCCGCTTATTGAGCAATACCCCAATAATGTTGATCTGCTATTTACCCATGCTGTGCTGCTACAAGAAAACGATCAGCATCAAGAGGCGCTAGCAGCGCTGGACGGACTTAAAGGTAGCAAATCCAATCCGACCCAAACCGCGCTACTAAAAGCCCAATTAATAGAAAAACTCGAAGGCGCCGAACCTGCAGCCAAAAGCTTAAAACGAGCTATTAATAAGCATCCCGATGATCGCCCATTGCAGCTTTATATGGCTAGATTGTTAACCCGCTTTGACCTTAAAGCCGCTGAGGTCGCTTTTGCCGATTTACTTATCGGCTCACCGGATGACCCGGACTTACTGTTTTCACATGCAGTGCTTGCCTATGAGAATCTAAACTTTAGCGCCGCCAAAGGTAGTTTTGAGAAACTGATTTCACGCAATCTGCGGGTCACTGTTAGCCATTACTATATCGGCCAGATAAACTCAGAAGAAGAAAAATACGATGAAGCGATAGCACGCTTTAGACAAATCCAATCCGGCAAATACTTTATGTCAGCTACTCAAAAGCTGATTGATATCGAAGCCAAGCGTGGCAATATGGATGAGGCGCGAGAACACTTAGCGGTGCTGCGAGATACCCGACCACTACAAGCACCTAATTTTTGGGCGCTTGAAGCAGACCTGTTAAAACGCAATGGACGCGCCGATGATGCCAATGATTTGCTCGACGAAGCGATTGAGCGCTTTCCCGAGCAATTACTCTTACGCCTAGAGCGCGCCATTATTAGCGAACAGTTTAACGATATCGAACAAGCCGAGCTGGACCTACGATTTGTATTAGATCGCGACCCCGATAATGTGACCGCGCTAAATGCGCTGGGCTATACCCTCGCCAATAAAACCACTCGCTACATTGAGGCCTTGGATCTTATCGAAAGAGCTTTTGCGCTTAGACCCGATGACGCGGCAATTATCGATAGCCTTGGCTGGGCGCAATATCGACTGGGTAGAATGGCCGAAGCGACCAGTAATCTTGAAAAAGCCTTTGCAGAATTCCCCGATGATGAAGTTGCCGCCCACCTTATCGAAGTTTATTGGGTCAATGGCGAAAAAAATAAAGCTCGAGCAATAATCAAAAAAGTCAGAGCCGATACCCAAGAGACACCGATGATTGACGAGACAATCGGCAGGCTTGGCATTCCACAGTGATTGCTGTTCTCTGCGCTATTACTACTGCATATCAAGCGATTTTAAATATCGCGCGAACTAGTAATAAAAAAATATTACTCTCGCTCGGTCTAACGATTTGCTTAAGTGCTTGTATTAGCCAAGGCCAAAAACCTTCGCCACTACCAAGCAGCACCACAAGCTTTCTGCTGGATAAAAACTGGAGCGTCGATGGCAAACTGGGCATCCGCCAAACTCCTGAATCAATCAGTAACAAGAACGACTCAAATAATAGCAGCTCAAACACAGGCAAAAAGTCAGCTTACAGTTTACGCTTTGAATGGCAACAGCAAGGACAGGACTATACAGCCACTTTATCGGGCGCCTTAGGTTTTGGTAGAGTGCTAGTAGAAAAACAAGCGGATTTAGTTAGCTTAAGCCGGGGCAAAAACCGTGTTCAAGCACAGGATGCGGATCAACTATTTTATCAACAGACAGGTTGGGAGCTACCGGTATCCATGCTGCGTTATTGGGCATTGGGCTTACCCTCCCCTGAAAAACCCTTTACATTCAACAAACAAAATCCAACTGAGCCACTGGCAGCGATTGGTGGTTTTGAGCAAGCCGGTTGGCAGGTTGATTACCCCAAGAGCGAGCAAATAAGCCGTTTTTCGTTGCCGGGAAAAATGACCGCCAAGCATCCGGATTTAAAATTGGTGATGGTATTTAAAAACTGGCGTCTACCCGAAAATCTTATGGCTGAGCAAACCGCCCCGCAACTTACAAAAACCGTCCAGCCGTCGCCAGAATCCTCACCGCAGCAAGTTCAGTACAATAAGCCTGAAAGCCAATAGTGAATCCGCCTAAGCCCAAAACTGCCTCAAGCTCTGCCGCGCCCCCAAAGTCGCTGGTAATTCCTGCCCCGGCCAAACTGAATTTGTTCTTACATATCACCGGTCAGCGCAGCGACGGCTATCATCTGCTGCAAACGGCTTTTCAATTGCTCGATTACGGCGATACCGTTGAACTGCAATTGCGCGACGACAATCAAATCCTGATGCTCGAATCCTTAGCCGAGGTCAACGATCAAGATAATATCGTGATTAAAGCCGCTATTGCGCTGCGCGACTTTGCCGAGATTCACTGCTCGGAATTGTTTGCCGGGCAAGACAATCCGCAGTTGTCGGGCGTTAGCATCCGAATTTTAAAGAAAATCCCTATGGGCGGCGGCTTGGGTGGAGGTAGCTCCGATGCTGCAAGCACCCTGTTAGGGCTTAATCAATTATGGGATCTGGGGCTATCGCTTGACCAACTAGCCACAATTGGGCTCAAATTAGGTGCCGATGTGCCGGTGTTTGTTCACGGCCAAAGTGGCTTCGCTGAGGGCGTTGGAGAACAGTTAATAGCACTGGAATTACCAAAACGGTGGTTTGCCGTCATTAAACCGCCTGTTAGCGTACCAACTGCTGCAATTTTTGCGTATGCGCAATTGACACGCGACACCCGACCGATCAGAATAGCCGCCTTTTTTGACGCCCAGCAAAGTCCATATTCAGACAGCCAAATTGACGGCAGTCTTCATAACGATTGCGAACCGGCGGCAAGAAAACTCTACCCGGCGATAGATCAGGCATTACTTTGGTTTGATCAGCACTTAGCGAGCAGCGGTCGTACGGCCAAAGCCAAACTTACGGGTACAGGCGCATGTATTTTTGCGGGTTTTGATACGCAGGCACAAGCGCAGGCAGTTATCGACGCAATTCCTCTTGCAACAGGAATGAGCGGATTTATTGCCCAAGGTACAAATAGATCAATCGCACATCAGGCTTTATTTAATGAGTACAGCTTGATTAACAGCGATTGAGTAAGACAGATTTTTAACGCTTTTAATTCTATATAAGTTATTGAATTAAAAGCTTATTTAAAATAAAGGACTATTTTAATACGCAGTTTATTGGGGCGTCGCCAAGCGGTAAGGCACGGGGTTTTGATCTCCGCATTCGAAGGTTCGATCCCTTCCGCCCCAGCCAATTTATAGTTAGCTAGCTAATTGGGCTTCAATTAGCAGTAGTACTCAATCGCAGGGACATCAACAGGGACAACAAAAAGGCCGGATAAAGGCTGCCTTGTGAAGCTCAGCTTGCGAAGATCCGCTTATAGCAAGATCCTGGTTGCTACAAATGACTACTACTACACTAGCTACTAAATTGAATCAAAAAGACGCGAAATCGGGTCAACACCCCACCGCTCCAGTCTTAAGATAAAAAAGTATTTCATATTAATCATTTCCGGGAATACCCTGTGGCCAAAAACCTGATGTTATTTAGCGGCAACGCCAATCCTAAATTGGCGGCCAAAGTTGCAGCGCAGTTAAGTCTCTCGCTAGGCGATGCCGAAGTTAAAAAATTCAGCGACGGTGAGATTAACGTCGAGATCAATGAAAACGTCCGCGGTAAAGACGTTTTTATTGTGCAATCCACATGCGCCCCAACTAATGACAACTTAATGGAAATGTTGGTTATGGTTGATGCAGTCCGCAGGTCATCTGCGGCACGTATCACCGCCGTAGTGCCTTACTTTGGCTACGCTAGACAAGATCGCCGCGTACGCTCGGCGCGCGTTGCCATTACTGCCAAACTGGTTGCCGATATGATGGTTCGCGTCGGTGTTGACCGCGTGCTGACCGTCGATTTGCACGCCGAACAAATTCAGGGCTTTTTTGATTGCCCGGTTGATAACGTCTATGGCGCACCCGTCTTACTAGAAGATATCGTCAAACAACGCTATCAAGACTTATTAGTAGTATCACCGGATATCGGTGGTGTAGTCCGCGCCAGAGCCGTTGCCAAGCAACTCGATACTGATCTGGCCATTATCGATAAACGACGCCCACAAGCTAACGTGGCCGAAGTGATGAATATTATCGGTGATGTGTCGGGAAAAACCTGTTTATTGGTTGACGATATTGTTGATACCGCTGGCACCTTATGTACGGCGGCTACAGCATTAAAAGAGCACGGTGCATCCAAGGTTATCGCCTACTGTACTCACCCAGTACTCTCCGGCCCGGCCATCGAACGCTTAAACGGTTCGGAATTAGATGAGATGGTAGTCACTGATACTATCCCGCTATCAAGCGATGCACAGAATTGCGAGAAAATTCGTCAGTTATCCATGGCTAGTATGTTAGCCGAATCGATAAGACGAGTTAGCAACGAAGAATCCATTAGTGCGATGTTTAGATAAATACGTTTATTAAACCCAAACGGCTATCTAACTAAACAACACACTAAACAAACCGCCAAAACATTTTGAATCATTCAAAACCGTTTTGGCTTTTACTCACTCAACGGTAAGTCGGTCGCAGGCAATCGTTGATAACAGACTGAGGTAATTATTATGTCTGAAGCATTTGAACTTGAAGCAAAAAGTCGAGCCAATGTAGGGAAAGGTGCGAGCCGCCGCCTACGTCGTCTTGAAAACAACGTCCCGGCAATAGTTTATGGTGGCACTAGCGAACCCGTAAACATCACGCTGGGACATAACGACTTATGGCATCATCTTGAAAACGAAGCATTCTTCTCGCACATCATCACACTTAAGATTGATGGCACAGCAGAAGACGTACTATTAAAGGACTTACAACGTCACCCCGCTAAAAATATTATTATGCATGCCGATTTTTTGCGTGTGAATAAGAATCAGCCGATTGTTGTTAACGTGCCGTTACACTTTATCAACGAAGAAGCTTGTGAAGGCGTTAAAACTCAAGGTGGCCGTATTTCTCACCAAGCCTCTGATATCGAAGTTCGCTGTTTACCTGGTGATTTACCTGAATACATTGAAGTGGATATGATCGGTGTAGAAACTGGACAGGTTGTGCATTTGTCTGAAGTTAAATTACCACCAGGCGTTGAAAGTGTGGCGCTTAGCCATGGTGCAGAACACGATTTGGCCATTGCAAATTGTGCAGCTCCTAAAGGTCTGGATGAAGATGATGAAAATGAAGACGCAGCTCCAGATGCCGATGCACCAGCAGCTGATGACGATAGCGCAGACTCTTAATCTTAATAGAGACTTAAGATTGTTAGTTTAAGCACTTAACTGCTAAAGCCAATCGAAGCCATTGATTCTTACCTAGAACGCTTCTAACCCAAGGTTCTAAACCTAAGTTCGAATCAATGGCTGATCCACCAACGATTGGCTTGTTATCAACAATAGAGCGATTAATCATAGCTGTGATCAATCCACTCAAAAGCAAGCAGCATTTACCTCCTGAAAAAACCGGTCAAAGAACTAGGCGCGGAGTATGAAAGACATCCATCCTGTGCGACTTATTGTTGGCCTCGGCAATCCCGGCAACGAACACTCCCAAACTCGACACAACGCAGGCTTTTGGCTAGTCGATGAGTTAGTGCGTCGCTTTCCTAGCGCAGCCGGTCTCAGTGAAGAGAGCAAATTTTTTGGCATCACCGGACAAATCCATATTGGCGCTTACGCCGTCCGCTTACTAATGCCTAACACCTTTATGAATCGCAGCGGTCAAAGCGTTGCGGCCTTAGCTAACTTTTATAAAATCGAACCCGAATCTATTTTAGTTGCGCATGACGAACTCGATATTGCACCGGGTACTATTCGACTCAAATCGGGTGGCGGTCACGGCGGCCATAATGGTTTGCGCGATATTATTAGCTGCCTAGGCAATCAAAAACAATTTGGCCGCTTAAGAATTGGGATAGGTCATCCCGGCAATGCCAAACAGGTTAGCAATTACGTATTAAAAAAAGCGCCTGCAAAAGAACAGCAATGGATAGAAGACAGTATTCAAGAAGCGGTTAATCATATTGAAACCATCGTTAAAGGCGACTGGCAACTCGCTATGAACGAGCTACATAGTTTCAATGCAGCAGAACAGATTTAATGCAGCTGAAACCGATATCAATTAGCATTTAAACTATTAACTAACAGATTCATTAAGTTATTAAAGAGATAAATATTTATGGGATTTAACTGCGGCATAGTGGGCCTGCCTAATGTAGGTAAATCGACCTTATTTAACGCGCTGACCAAAGCGGGTATTGATGCGGAAAACTTTCCGTTTTGCACCATCGAGCCAAATACTGGCATCGTGCCGATTCCTGATCCACGCATGGACAGGCTCGCCGAATTTGTTAATCCTGAAAAAATCATTCCAACCACCATGGAGTTTGTTGATATCGCGGGGCTAGTTGCCGGCGCATCCAAAGGTGAAGGATTGGGTAACCAGTTTTTGGGTAATATCCGCGAGACCGACGCCATTGCCCATGTGGTGCGTTGCTTTGATGATGAAAACGTCATCCATGTTGAAGGCAGTATCGATCCCGCCTCTGACATTGAAGTGATCAATACCGAACTGGCGCTAGCTGATCTCGATACCATTGAAAAAGCTTTGCAGCGTTACAGCAAAGCCGCCAAGGGGCAAGATAAAGACGCGGTTGTCATGAAGGCCTTGATTGAAAAAATCCACCCTCATCTCGATCAGGCGCTACCGCTGCGATCATTTAACCTTACGGAAGATGAGCTAGTACAGCTTAAGCCGCTAAGTTTATTAACTATCAAACCGACCATGTATATCGCCAATGTTGATGAAGACGGTTTTGAGAACAACCCCTATCTCGACAAAGTCCGTGAGATTGCCGCTAAGGAATCGGCTGTAGTGGTCTCAATTTGTAACAAGCTTGAAGCGGAAATTGCCGAACTTGAAGACGAAGAGCGCAATGAGTTTCTGGCGGATTTAGGTATGGAAGAAGCCGGTTTAAATCGGGTCATTCGAGCTGGTTATGATTTATTGGACTTGCACACCTACTTTACGGCTGGCGTACAGGAAGTTCGCGCCTGGACGATTCCGATAGCCTCCAAAGCCCCGCAAGCGGCGGGCAAGATCCACACAGACTTTGAGAAGGGTTTTATTCGGGCAGAAGTTATCGCCTACGACGACTACGTCAGCTGCAAAGGCGAGCAAGGTGCCAAAGATGCGGGCAAATGGCGTTTAGAGGGCAAAGATTACACAGTTCTTGATGGTGATGTGATTCACTTTAGATTTAACGTATAGCGGCAGTATTTGATTGGCGCTTGACAAAAAAGCGGTCAATCGGGAGAATGCGCCTCCGTTTTGCTTACGACTCAAGCGGCACAAATAATGGCAAGGTAGCTCAGCTGGTTAGAGCACATCACTCATAATGATGGGGTCGGCGGTTCGAATCCGCCCCTTGCTACCATTTTAAAACCTCCCAAGTGGAGGTTTTTTTATGGAAGCAAGGAAAAGGATGAGAACCGCCGAGGTTCGCAATATTGTGAAACAATATTCAACGAGCGACGTAGTCGCGAAGCCCCGAAGGGGATCAAACAGGCCTTAGCCTGATTG
>CAJQQO010000141.1 GCA_905480475.1 uncultured Pseudomonadales bacterium
CAGAAAAAGCAAACGCCATACTGCCTGCATAAATCCCGCTAACTACCGGCGTAGCCAATAACACAGGCGCCGTATCTTCCATAGCAATAAGGGATGGCGCACTAAAAAAATCAACCCCTACGGGTGCGTCGGCGGGCGTTAGCAACGTGCTAACGTATTCAAAGCTTGATGCATTATTGGTGCTGCGCAACAAAATAATTTTTTGCAGAATTGTACTTGTTACAGGGTCGTTAAAAGGGCAGGCAAATACAAAGTTCAAACCATTACTAAGCGCAGTGACACTACCTTCAGCCGCTAAAATGCAATTAGCTGTCTCTGCATCTAAAAGAGTAAAGTCTTGATTCGGCGTTATATCCGGCGTAGTTAGTGGCCAACCCAATACAACTGTTTCTGCTGACCATATGTCATGCGGTGAACTTGATGTCCACATCACAATTGCACCCAGATGATAAAGCGTTTTGCTTCCGGTACGCGGCGGATAAACAAAATATTTATGAGCAAACAATTTAAAGCGGCGAGTAGCGTCCGGGTCACTGCTATCCTCGACTAGCCAAGATGTCTCATAAACCCAACGGCCATTACAAACGCTAAGGCCACAGGCGCTAAGAGCCGGATCTGAATCGGTGACACTACCATCATAGGGTGATGCAATAGTGGCAACATAACTAAAGCTATCACCGCCATCTAAACTCGACGCCAAACGAATACCAACATCCTGCACCAAATCGCCAGCACCATCGTTGTAAAAGTTAACGCTTGAGTACGCTAGCCAATGCGTACCATTGCCACCCTGCACCAACGATGGATCATAAATACCACTTGGGCTACCCGGCTCACCAGCAATAGTCAGTGATCGGTAGTCGGTGGTGGCCGCCTCCTTCGGAGTAATGGTAATGTTATCGCTTGCAGCACTTGACCCAACCGCGTTAATTGCAATAACAGCAAACTCATAATTTATATTGTTTACAAGATTCTTAATCAGCGCCTGCGTGCCTGATATCTGAATATCGCTGCCACTAACCGAAGGAGAGACCTGTAATTCATAATCCAACAGCGGTGTGCCGCCATCGTACAGCGGTGCTTGCCAGCCGATACTTACCACCGTTGAACCTGCGTTAGATGATATATTAAGCGGCGAACTAGGTGGAAATAGCTGTTGCTGGGCAGGCGAACCACCTCCACCACAACTGATTAGCAAAGTAACAAAAGTCCATGTCGCGGCTATATGCCTTATGTACTTCATTCATTTTCCCCGGCCCAAAAAACCATGACACTATTACCTGCGTCATTTCTGCTAATTATGACTTTACGATTAAAAATTGGTGAATACATTTCGCACAATAACAAAACAACAGTAAGCCAAGCCAATTACAGCCGGCAACATCGACATTGCAAAACCCGGCGCTCGCCATAGAACATTGTGCTTATAAGCCATCCAAAAAAACATCCTGCCCACTACAAAAAAGCCTGAATAGATTGGCACTAAACTTAAGTATTGATAAGGAAGAAGTATGGATAAGGCCAACGCGTTAATTGCGAATAATATAATCTGCTCGTGCGTATTAGACAGCACACGTAAATCGACCTGCATCCCCTCATTATTCGCAAGTGTTTCTAGCGGATTCTCAGAAGGATTGCCAAAGCGTTGAGCGCCAACTCTAAATATCATAAATAAAAATAATGCGGCGGGAAATACCAGACTCTCAAGCCCAATCCTTATTCGCTCTAGCAAAATAACTTCTTGGCTGAATTTTGGTAAAACGATGTAGAGTAAAACAGACAGGCAAAACGAAAGCGCTACGCCTAGCACCATACCTTTTTTAACGACTCGATTATTTTCTTCTTGTGACATTGTCGATGTACCCTCGCAATAATGTCAATTGGAGCAATATTTAATCCAAGGACGGATTAACCTGCCAGTATTGATATGCAGGCTCTTCATAAGGATGCGCTGCTTTCAAAGCATCAAGCGCCTTGGCTATAAGCTTATCTTCGACAACCATCTCCACCCGATACTCGGCTACAGTCTCTAAACCACCCTGCTCACCCATAAACGGATCACTCCCCTCAAGCGGCCTAAACTGCCCCTGCCCTTCTACCTGCCATGCACAGCAATCGTAATCACCGATTTTTCCAGCACCAACCGCAAAGACTGCAGATCTCACTTGCTCGACATGACTGGCTGGCACATAAAAACAAAGTCTATACATAGGTCACCCGCCTAGCATCATTCTATTCAAGCAATATTCAAAAGCACAGAGCTAAGTTTTGCTATCTAAGGGTTCTCTACCCGCTTGGGTACTATAAAAGTTTTTAACAAATTGAGGTAGCGTCTGCGTAGTTATCGCTTCACGCATACCGCGCATCAAACTTTGATAATAATGTAAGTTATGAATAGTATTTAACTGCGCACCTAACATCTCTCGACATTTATCCAAGTGATGCAAATAACCACGACTAAAGTTTTGACAGGTGTAACAGTCACATTGATTATCTAACGGCCCAGTATTATGCCGGTTTACCGCGTTTCTAATTTTTACTACACCGGTTGAAGTAAATAGATGCCCGTTTCTGGCATTGCGAGTTGGCATAACGCAATCAAACATATCCACTCCGCGCTGCACGGCTTCAACCAAATCGCTTGGCGTACCGACACCCATTAAATAACGCGGTGAATCGGCGGGTAATAACGGAGACAATCCATCGAGCACATGCAGCATTTCATCTTTAGGTTCGCCCACCGATAAACCGCCAATGGCATAACCATCAAAACCAATATCCACCAAACCCTGCAATGATTCTTTACGCAGGTTTTGATACATGCCGCCCTGAATAATACCAAACAAAGCGGAAGCGCTATCAGCATGCGCTTGTCGAATTCTCGCCGCCCAACGTAATGACAACTCCATCGATTCACGTGCTTGCTGCTCAGTCGCCGGATACGGTGTGCATTCATCAAATATCATAACGATATCCGACCCCAAGGCATGTTGCACCGCAATACTTTTTTCCGGATCAAGAAAAATCTGACTACCATCCACCGGCGATTGAAACTTAACACCCTCTTCACTAATCTTGCGCAGCTTGCCAAGACTCCAAACCTGAAAACCACCCGAGTCGGTTAATATGGGTTTTTGCCAACCAATAAAATCGTGTAGGTCGCCATGCTTAGTAACCACCTCTGTACCCGGACGCAGCATCAGGTGAAAAGTATTCCCCAATATAATCTCCGCACCCGTCGCGGCAATATCACGCGGTAACATACCTTTAACCGTGCCATAAGTACCGACGGGCATAAACGCCGGCGTTTGCACTACGCCTCTATCAAAACTCAGTTGGCCGCGACGCGCTAGACCATCAGTGATGCTGACACTAAATTTCACAATGCTTCTCTTGAATGTTTTTTAATGGTTTGGGTGTATTGGATAAAAGATAGAAAGAATTATTTTTGAATGGCTTATATTCGTTGATATGGTTTTGGACTCTGCTGATAAAACTGCCAATGCATCACACATTTTAAAATAGCGAGTTATGCCTGCCGACATTAAAACCTTAGAACAATGCAAAGGATTTAATGTATACGCTAATCAATAAACATCGCATCGCCGTAAGAGAAAAAGCGATACTTTTCATCAATCGCCTGCTGATAGGCGGCCAGTGTGGTTTCACGACCGGCAAATGCGCTAACCAACATAATCAAGCTCGACTCGGGTAAGTGGAAATTGGTTAGCATGGCATCTACGGTTTTATATTCATAACCAGGATAAATAAATATTTCGGTATCGCCATAGTAAGGTTCGATCCAACCCTGTGAACCACTGGCGGTTTCAAGACAACGGACCGAGGTAGTACCCACAGCAATAATGCGCCCACCGGCGGCTTTAGCTTCTCTAATTTGATTACAAACCTCAGCACTCACTTCGACATACTCGGAGTGCATTTTATGATCTTCAATTTGCTCTTCACGCACCGGCTGAAAAGTCCCGGCGCCAACATGCAGCGTAACAAAGGCAAAACGTACATCTTTGCTACGTATTTTATTTAACGTGGCTTGATCAAAGTGCAAACCGGCAGTCGGTGCAGCAACTGCGCCTTCGCGCTCAGAGTACACGGTTTGATAGCGTTCACGATCAAGCGCTTCGTCGCTTCGATCAATATACGGTGGCAATGGCATATGGCCTACGGCCTGTAAAATCATTGCAAGCGATACATCATCATTACTTTCAACCAAATACATATCATCGACACGATCGACGATACGCAGTGATAAATCTTTTTCTAGCAAAATCCGACTATCAGGCTTGGGCGGCTTGCTGGCACGGATTTGGACAATACCGCGTGAACCGCTGGTAATTCGCTCAACCAGAATCTCTACTTTGCCACCACTCTCTTTCTCACCGAAAAGGCGCGCAGGAATAACGCGGGTATTATTAAATACCAGCAAATCATTGGGTTGCAAAAATTCTATAATATCGGTGAATTTACCATGCTCTACCGTGCCGTCTTCGCGCGACAAATGCAGTAATCGAGAGGCTGAGCGTTGCTCGGTTGGATACCGGGCTATCAATTCATCGGGGAGCGAGTATTGGAAATCCTGAAGCTTCATTTATTTACACAAAAAACAGTAGTTATATCGGAGTCTTACGGCGCGAAGGTTAGCGGAAAACAAACACTTAAGCCAGTCATTTGCCGGATAATCTTGGTCTTTCGCGCTCTCAAATCCAGACCGTAAGGCCAACGGCTAATTACGACGGCGGCGCAGAGACAAAAACGCGATAAATGTACGCAGCGCAGCCGAAGCTGTGCGGTTTACAGGAATTTGGCTTGCGCGCACAAAATCCGCTGATATAATCGCTGCCCGTCTTAG
The DNA here is from genome assembly GCA_905480475.1 of uncultured Pseudomonadales bacterium. Lineage (GTDB taxonomy): Bacteria > Pseudomonadota > Gammaproteobacteria > Pseudomonadales > UBA7434 > UBA7434. Next base: position 4,868 of record CAJQQO010000141.1, read on the forward strand.
CTTGGCATCTGCAATCAACGATCGGCAGTTGCAAGCGATATAAGACATGTAGGTAAAGCAAGGCCAGTGTGGTGAAATTGGTAGACACGCTAGATTCAAAATCTGGTTCCTTCGGGAGTGGCGGTTCGAGTCCGCCCACTGGTACCATCTTTGTAGTTCTTAAGTAACGAGCGATTACTTAATACCCCCGCTATTCAGCTCGTCATTTCCAATGCCTTATCGCTCAATTGCCTTTTTATTATTTACCCATCTTGTTATCAAGCGATCAACGACTATCGCTCTGGCGCAGCTCTTGGAATCGTATTGTTGGCTATCGCGCGTGGACTACCCTGCATCACCGACCAGCTAACCATGGCGTATTTTTTACCTTTCTTTAGTGGCCGCGATTCATGAATAAACAAATGATTGGAGGGGAAAAACACCAAATCCCCCTGCTTAGGTAGATAGGTATAATTGAGCGTTGGAAAGTAAAGCTCGCCACCCGCAAAGTCATCGTTTAAATATATTAATAAGCTAACGTCCCTATCCATTACCCGATACCAACGCTTAGCATCAATATCAAACACCTCGGCATCAGCGTGTTTATTGTAAAAACCATCCGGACCATAGCGTAGGATATAGGGAATCTCATACCATTCAATTCTGCCGCCAAACTTGGCTTCAACGTGTTCTGTCAGTGCGCGACTCACCCAGCTATTAAATAAGGCTTGCTTACTACTAATATCTACCGCTTGGGTTTTTCTATCTTTATCCATTACCTGCTTAGATTTGCCGGTTTGATCGGCACGAAAAACCTTAAGCCATGTACGCGTTTGTTTTTCTAAATAACGTAATGATTTTTTGCATTCTTGCGGCGAGATAAAATTATTAACAATATTAACATACGCAGGTGGCGCTCTATCTGCGGCAGTACTTGCACAGCAACTTTCAAAGGTCTTACCACTTTGACAATAGCATTGCTCGCCAGCCTTGTAAGGATGGCTAGGAACATAATGCCGTTGCTGTGTAGTCATGATTTTAAACCTATTGCTATAAAACTATTATTATAAAACAACTGCTTTTATCAATTATAAATAGACTTAATGTATCTGCGCCTGCGACTCACCCGAGGGTAGACGAATATCTTCAACCATTGAGACCACTGTTTTTGGTGGCGGTAAAAACAGCCGACTAACGCTTAAAGTTACGGCTATATTTAGCACTGCGCCTACGCCGCCAATACCGGTAGTGGATATCCCCCACAACCAATGCTCGGCATTATTAAGCTCTGGATACATAAAAACAAAATAAATAATATAACTAACGGTAAAGATTAAACCAACTAACATACCCGCTATGGCGCCCTCTTTACCGACCCGAGTTGAAAATATCCCCATCACAATAGCCGGAAATAGAGACGCTGCGGCCATACCAAAGGCAAAGGCAACCACCTGCGCGACAAAGGCTGGCGGGTTAATACCAAACCAACCGGCAATCACGATGGCCGTTGCCGCAGCGAGTCTAGCCGCAAGTAATTCTTGCTTGTCAGAAATGGTCGGTAAAAAAGTACTTTTTAATAAGTCGTGCGAAATAGAACTGGATATCACCAGCAGTAATCCTGCGGCAGTTGAGAGCGCGGCTGCCACCGCTCCTGCTGCGATTAAGCCGATAACCCAATTCGGCAGTTGAGCAATTTCCGGATTGGCAATCACCATAATATCGCGATCAACATAAATTTCATTGGGGCTATTAGTGCCCTTATTACTGACTAGCCTTTCACCATGTAAACCGCGCTGATCAGTAAAAACTGGCTTGGTCGGCGATAATGCATTACCCGCGCGATACTGAATAATGCCATCGGCATTTTTATCTTGCCAAGCAATTAATCCGGTATCTTCCCATTTGGCCACCCATTCCGGCGCGTCGGCATAAGCAATTTCATTAACACTATCATTGAGATTTAGACGTGAAAAGCCAGCTACTGCAGGAATAGTGGTGTAAATTATCGCAATAAAAAATAAGGCATAACCGGCAGATAAACGCGCATCCGAGACCTTAGGCACAGTAAAAAATCTAACGATAACATGCGGTAATCCAGCAGTACCGATCATTAAAGTAAGAATAATCATAAAAGAATCGAGCTTGGATTTTACCGAGCTTGTATAGGCGCTAAAACCCAAATCTACCGTGACTTGATCCAGCTTTTGCAAAACCGTTAAGCCCGAGCCATCGTTTAGCTGACTGCCTAAACCTAGCTGTGGAATAGGATTATCGGTCCAAATAATCGATAGAAAAATCGCTGGCACCATAAAAGCAAACACCAGCACGCAATACTGTGCAACTTGGGTATAGGTGATGCCTTTCATTCCGCCCATTACCGCGTAGAAAAATACGATCACCATTCCCACAACCACACCGGCGTTAATATCAATTTCCAAAAATCGCGAAAACACAATCCCCACACCACGCATTTGGCCGGCAATATAGGTAAAGGAAATAAAGATTAAGCAAAGCACCGCAACGGTTCTAGCGGCTTTGGAATAATAGCGCTCGCCAATAAAGTCCGGTACGGTATAGCGGCCAAACTTTCTTAAATACGGCGCCAGTAATAAAGCTAATAAAACATAACCGCCAGTCCAACCAATTAAATAGACCGAACCGTCACGACCTGAAAATGCCACAATACCTGCAACCGATAGAAACGAAGCGGCGCTCATCCAATCGGCACCCGTGGCCATACCGTTTAAGATCGGATGAACACCGCCACCCGCCACATAAAATTGTTTGGTTGAAGTCGCGCGAGTCCAAAAGGCAATGCCGATATAGAGCGCAAATGAAAGACCAACAAATAGATAACTATACGTTTGTGCATCCATTATTGTGATTTCTCACTGCTGTTATTTTGCTCATCATTTGATTGGCCTTTATCCACGACATCAAAATCATAACGCCGCTCAATACGCAGCATCAGAAAGTGATAGATAAAAATAATGGCAACAAAAATCAGAATGGAGCCTTGTTGATTAAACCAAAAGCCTAGCGCAAAACCGCCAATAGAAAACTGATCCAGCCAATCAACAAAGACAACCGGCGCGCCTAGGGCAAAAATTGCCCATAGCGATAAAAGAATTAAAAGTAAGCGGCGATTCGCTGCCCAGTATTGCTGTCCTTGGTTTTTATTTTTGGATAGCTCTGGCATAGACTCCGCTCCGTAAACATAAAACGATTGGCTTTTAATATCCGCCAGTGTGGTATCTCTGTCAGATATTGATCAAGTTATCATTTTATTGCGCTGTATCCAAGCCTTGCATTAGCCGATTTAGCCTTGCAAGTTTGTATCAAAAAACAATAATCACTCGCGCTGCAATACCACCGAAGAACCATGACCAAACAAACCCTGATTACCGGTAACACCGACCTTTGCGTCAACGACTTGCCGATCGCCCGCCTCACCTCTTAACTGCTTGGTTAATTCACAAACTTGCGCCAAGGCTTGCGCAGGAACCGCTTCACCAAAACAGGCTAAACCACCGCTGGTATTAACCGGCACACGACCACCGATTTTAGTATCGCCGTCACGCAATAATTTTTCACCTTCGCCCTGTGCACATAGACCAATATATTCGTACCAATCCAATTCCATTGCAGAGGACAGATCATAAACCTCGGCTAGCGATACATCTTCAGGACCTATACCGGCTTCGGTATAAGCCTTTTGCGCAATCGAAGCACGGAACGAATAGGCATTACTTGCAGCGGCAGAGTCGGTTGCAATATCGGGCATTTCAACATCGGCGCTGGCAAACTTAGGCGATACCGTTGAGATTCCACCAATTTTTACCTGTCGCTTACTACCAATTCTATCGGCATATTCTTTACTGGCAATTACCAGCGCAGCACCGCCATCACTGGTGGCACAAATTTCAAATAACCGCAGTGGCGAGGCAACCATAGGTGAGCCTAATACCTCTTCCATAGTGAATTTTTTGCGATAGCGTGCGTATTCATTGGTAAAACCATGCTCGGCGTTTTTGACTTTAATCGCAGCAAAGTCTTCATCGGTTGCGCCATATAAATCCTTCCGACGTTGCGCGTAAAGTGCAAAGTATGTTGGATTGGTAATACCTAAACGAAATCGTACCCAATCCGGATCATCAGGTCGCTCACCTTTCTGCGGCGCTAAAAACCCTTTAGGTGTTGTATCGGCACCAACGACCAAAGCCACTTCACACTCACCGGCTTTAATTTTTGACCGTGCCGCTGCAAGCGCTTGTGAACCAGTTGCACAGGCGGCGTAACAAGTCACAATCTCATTACCATGCCAGCCCAGAGCTTGCGAAAACGTTGCACCGGCAACATAACCGGGATAACCGTTGCGCATAGTTGCACCACCTGCGACAAAACCAATATCATTCCAATCGACTTCGGCATCTTTAAGTGCCGCTCGCGAAGCATGTACACCATACTCAACAAAGTTTTTGCCCCACTTACCCCAAGGGTGCATGCCCGAACCAATAATGACAACGTCTCGACTCATAGTGTTTATCCTAAAATTCTTTTTTTGAAATTCATGCTTTAAAGATCAGCGGCTAAAAATGTTTTTTATCGGCGGTTTATTAGGACTTAGGTTGCCAAACCCAACTTAAATAATCCTGGCCATCTTTAGAAAATAGCGTTTGCAGTTTTAACTCAACGTCCATGCCGGTTTTGACGTCGTCAACGGTAATACCTTTGGCAAGCTGTCCAAGCACAATCATTTTTTCTTTTTCAAGCTCTACTGCAGCAATCGCATAGGACTCAAATGGATCTGGTGATATATAAGGCTCTGGCGGCTTGTATTGCGCATCAGTATAGGACCAAATTTTACCTTCGCGGCTTAGAGGCACCGACTCAAACTCACTGCTTTCGCACACGGGGTTACGGCAATAACTAACATTACCGGGGAAAAAATAGGTCTTACACTGGGTACACTGGCTACCGATAAGATGGGCATCGGCTTTATCCATGCTAAACCAGCCTTCTATTGCGGGCAGTTCAGCAGGCAATTCATTGGCACTCATAGGGGCTCCGGAGAAATAGTAAATTGCAATAAAAACAAGGAATTATTCTGCTCGGAAGTCTACAATCTTGCCCTGCTTTGCACAACAATTCCCATAACAACAGCCTTAGGGGGTGAACTGTTTGACCAGTTTCACGGTATTTATTAAAGTGCTGTGAACGGTTTAGACAGCCCGGCCAATTTACACCCCATATTCGATGCAAGTCAGAATACGTCACTCGATAAATGCCAGTACAACTTAGGATCCTTATCCATGCCCGAATCAGGCGACAAACCCAAAAGCGCGCAAACTGCTAGCGGGGTCAAATTTACCACCCCACATGGTTTTTCTGCCATAAAGGATGGGATTAAACATCGAGCCGACACCGAAGTGATTGCCGGTAGAAAACCGCCTTGGCTTAGAATTTCAATGAAAACCAGCCCGGCTTTTCAATCGGTAAGAAACACCGTTAACGAACATCGCCTCGCGACCGTTTGCGAAGAAAGCCATTGCCCAAATATGAATGAGTGCTGGAGTAACGGCACCGCCACGATTATGTTAATGGGTTCGGTCTGTACTCGCGCCTGTCGCTTTTGCTCCGTCGATACCGGTAACCCCGGCGGCTGGATCGACAGTGAAGAGCCAGCCAACGCTGCGCGTTCAGTGCAATTAATGAATTTACGTTATGTGGTTTTAACGTCGGTTGACCGTGATGACCTAGCTGATGGTGGCGCGCAACATTACGCTAACTGCGTCAAAGCTATTCGCGGGCTTAACCCCAGCACTGCGGTAGAAGCACTAACACCTGACTTCTGCGGCGTGATGGACGATGTAGCAACCGTTGTTAATTCCGGCTTACAGGTTTTTGCGCAAAACGTTGAAACCATTAAACGCCTAACCGAAGAAGTACGTGATCCACGCGCGGGCTATCAACAGACATTAGATGTACTTGCTTTTGGCAAACAGCAACAGCCAAATATTTTAACCAAAACTAGTTTAATGCTGGGACTGGGTGAAAGCGATGATGAAATCCTGCAAGCTATGGAAGATATGCGCAAACACAATGTCGATATCCTGACCCTTGGTCAATATTTGCAACCGACCAAAAACCATTTAACCGTAAAGCGCTGGGTTCATCCCGAGGAATTTGCCGCGTATCGCGAACAAGGTTTAGCAATGGGCTTTACCGAAATTGCTGCTGGACCGATGGTGCGGTCCAGCTATAGAGCCGATAAAATTTTAGAGAAAAATAATTTAGGCTTAAATACCAGTACCGAAAAAACAGTAATCCCAATTATTAATTTATAAAACTCTCTACGCTTTATAAAGCCGCTGATGTCACTATTTTAAATCTGCCAATTTAAC
>CAJQQO010000142.1 GCA_905480475.1 uncultured Pseudomonadales bacterium
AACGTTGCAAGTTAACAACTGTGAAACCGAACTCAGTGAAAGACTGGGCTTTACCAACACCAACACCGTCTGCTGTATCAAACGCGATATCAGTAAGGTGTCGATATGTGCCGCCAGTTGCTACGAAATCACCGCCAGCAAGTGTACCTGTGTGAGTAATTTCGAAGAAACCACCTGAACGTGTACCTTGGAAATCATGCAACGTTGACGCGTTAGCATTTTGGGTCGCGTCGCCAGAAACAAACACTACTGGGTTAGCACTTTGAAGGTTGTATGGAGTACCTGGAGCTGTAAAAGTCCAGATATCGCCACCGCCTGTACAAGTTGGCTCATCTGGTACGCCATTAGGAGTGAAAGTAGTTCCGTCTAGGCAGAAAAATACCTGACCTGGATCACCTTGCTGCCATGCTAAAGTTGGGAAGCTACCAACGCCACCCCAGTTTGCAGTGTAACGCGCGTTTTCAGGGATAGTAGCAATTGGCGCACCAATAACCGCAACCTGTGCACCAGCACCCCAACCACGTGCACAACCGTTAGTTGTACTTGCAGTAGGATCGAAAGTACCACATAGGTAGCCCACATCTGCTAAATCAGCCCATGCAACACCAATCGCTGTAGTAGGAGCAGGTAGATTTTCACAGCGGTAGATACCATCAGCATCGTTCGCATCATTCGTAACAGTACAGCTAAAGTCAGCACCTGGAGAATAAGAACGACCAGAAGGACGGATATCGTGTTGTAGACCATTAGCACTGAAGTATGCAGCTTGAGTGTTAGTCATGGTGTAATCTAAAACATCACCAGTAAGTTCATCAAGCTCAATACGAATGCTTGTAGCCCAACCGTCACCATCGCCTGCGCCTGCGTTACCCGCAATGCGTGGCATTTGGTACAAAGCAGGAACGTCAGTTATTGTAGGTGGGTTTGGTGCCGGCAAGTTTTGTATGTTAGTCAACTGTGAAAGCGCGCGACCTTGCATACTAATTTCAAGAGTACCCGCACTAACCGCTGTGCTGCCAGTAGCTAATACAATTGCTGCTAGCAGAGGGCTAACGCTAAGATTTAATTTTTTCATTCTAATTCTCCGGAATACAAATTATATGAGTTATTTTCAGTATCAAACGAATTTTATTATTCGCTGATAGAGCATCATTGTTATCAGTATCTTCTCTTTATATATCCCTATTGAATAACATCCCTTGGTGAAAGATCGTTTAAACCACAAAAGTACGTAGCTCAAACCAACCAATCTAAATAGAGTAGACCGTTAGAAGACGTCCATCAAACCAACAAAAAACGTTAGATCAAGATATAAACATACTATCGGTGAATTTTTATTAACACAAAAGTCCATCGTAAGGGTATCTGATATCCCCTAAAGATCTAAACACTGAGAGAAAATAATATTTCATTATATTTATCAATTGCTTAGCGTCTAAAAATCCACAGGCGCCTAATCATTACCGTTAGCGAAAATCGGTCAACTTTCGGCCCATTAATAAAACCTACTTTTGCTCGCCAACTTTTAACTCATGAGGAGGGATCGTAGAAGGGGTCGTTATTTCATCAAATTGCATGATTTTAAATAAATTGCCATAATCACAATCGGGCTTACAACCGAAGCCAAATGCGCGAAAAAATCTTTGATCTATCCCTTTTGCTGGCTCACTTAAAAGTGCAATATATAGTCTTGATTCCACCTCATCTTGGTTAATCGCTTTAACCTCCATAAAAGTCTCTACAGGCAGTGTTTTCGCGTTAGGCAAAACCACAGAGTCCGGGACGTTGGCAAATACCGCTAGCCCCTCATCACGGCCTAACACTTTGTGCTCTACCACAGTGAAGTGAACGTCATGGCTCACTGTATAGTTTTCCTCTGCCAAATCATCAACCACTTGCGCTTTAAGCGCATAAAAAAACGGCAATATAACCGGACCCTGCGCTTCTATTCTTAATAGCCACGCCTCACCTTTAAGGCTCTGAATTCTATGACCGTTTTGATAGCAATCAATGGAAAGAATCCTTTGTAACACTTCAGGTAGCTCGTCATTCAATACCGCAGCATCAGGTGCACCCGCACAATCGATAGGCGCTATTCGCGCTCGCAGTTTAGCTGCCTTAGTTGCCGCCGCAGCTTGTGTAGATTTTTTAGCCTGCTCATAACTTGCAACCTTCGATGTATCAGCGTCGCTACTCGATAGCTGATTCCAGAGTAAAACCACAATTACGATAGGGATTAAAAGCAAAACTATTTTTTTCATTGTTGTACCTTACTTATTAATAATAAATGCCATGCTTAGAAAGAAAACCATTAGGGCGTGCCTGGATTGCCAGACTAGAGGCAATTTTAACGAGCAAACAGTTTTTGGTGAATTAACAATAGTATAAATTTCACGATAGAGCGATTTCAAAAAACACCAATAACAGCCCATATTTAGGCTTATCGATGACTAAAACAGCAGCTGAAACACTAAAAACAAAACGATACCAGCATTGCTATCGGCACATACCGTCAATATAATTTATTTCATACGACAACATTTGATCATTAGCGATATTAGCGTCTAACGTTCACTATATGGTCATACTTTTTTTAACACACGTCAGGTCTTAGCATAATAAAGACAATAGGTGACTGAGGGTTCAATGCGACTAAGCGACAATAAATACGCCAAGAAATTTTCTGACAAGTTTCCTATTATCACGACCCGCCTACCCGACTGGCAAAATATCAATCCGCCACTGGAGCAAGGCATTCGGCTATCCGGTGACAAACAAAATCACACCACCAATGTCAAAGCCGATATGACGGACTTTCAAATGTGGGAGCAGGATAAACCGGCCTACCAGCAGTTTCAAATTCTCTGCCAGTACGCGGTTGATTTAGCTTTTGCCAATGCACCAGAACAAAGTAAGCCGCATTTCAAACCCGTGATTACTGAAATCTGGGGGGCTGTTTATAAAAAGGGAGAGCACACAAATTTACACGACCACTGGCCTGCGACATGGAGCTTTACCTATTACGTCAATGTATCTGAGAATTGCTCGCCTATCGTTTTTCCGGACGCTAGAGTCTCGCTAAAACCCAAAAACGGTATGATGTGTATGTTTCCCGGCTGGGTTGGGCATCGCGTTCCCAAACAATCATGCGACCATGAGAGAGTCATGGTCGCCGGGAATATAAGTCATAAGCCTTAACTAACGATATCAACTTCCAATACCGCTTGTGGTGTTAATCGACCTTTAAACAAAACACTTTTTAAGCACCCTGCTCTTTTGGCACTAAGTTACTACCCCAATAATAAAAATACAGCATCGCAAATAACCACAAACCAAAAGGCAATACGGTGTGATGGAACAGGTCAAACACGTCGGTAAAATGAATATCAATCCAAAGTAATAAACTGATTCGCACGATATTCAATAAAAACATGATACTGACGCCGATCAATATCCCACTGACCTTTTGTTTTATGCTTGAGTCATAAGCAATAATCGCCGCTACCAATACGCTGTATATTCGCAAAGCATCACAACCTTCTACCACCGTGACCGATGGCCCGGTGGTACTTGTTAAGGTACGACCTGCAAGAATAATATCTTCGCCAATAAGGTTTAGTAAGCCGGTGGATAACTCGGCAGAAAAGCGCAGATACGAATAAAACGGGGCTGAATCGACATAAAATTGAAAGTAGATAATCTGAAGTATTGCAAAGACCATTGCCGCAATACCAATAAACTGCAGCGCATCTTCGTACTCGTCGAGAAAATTAGCCAGTGCTGATCGATTGTTTTTATCGTTAGTCAAAACTATCACCTATGATTTAAATTGCCTGTATTTAGTCTATCTTATAACTCGCTGTAGAGTTAACAATATACCTAGCAATTGTAGTGTATATCTGTGACCACTGGGCGACCGCCTAAGCATTCGTTATTACCAACAACTTTATTGTCGCTGGCGGCCCATGCTAAAAAATTGAGCCGGCATTCGTGGCCGGCTGTTAATACCGATAACACCTCTAGGTATAAGCATGTTATTTATCTGCTCACCGCGCTGCACTTGAATCTCAACCATCTGACCGAGCATGCCCTTAGATGTGGCCGCATTTAACTCATAAATATCAAAAACCCTCTCGCCACCATAGCGTAAGATTCGATCACCGGCCTTTAATCCCGCTTGCTCACCCGATGTTCCATTAGCAACTTTGGCAATATAAACGGATGGCGATTGCCCATTGGCCTTAAGATAATTTTCATAACCATAGTCGCCAAGCGCTTTGTGTATTTGCGCACTGACCTCACGAATGGTGCCAATTATCTCCCGACGATTACTACTGTCTCTATCTTCAAATAAGGCTGCGATCTTTTCTTTCGCGGCAGATTCAAGCTCAAAAATCACCTCGGCATCAAAGGCACTAAAACCTGCCTCCGCCAAACGTAACATCGCTTTGTCGTAATCAGCTATTAAATAAGGACGTTTAGTGCCGGACGCCTTATCTAGCAGTTCGGCAATAAGTAATTCATCATCGCCATTGTCTTTGTCAGCATCATTGATTTCAATAAGCTTCTCAGCCTCGCGCTTAGACTCTTCGATACTAGCGATAATATTAGCGCTCTCCAACTGCCGCGTTAAATCCTTATACTGGACCGCCAAAGTCTCAAGCCGTATACGCAATTGCTGGTGCTGCGCTTGAAGATCCGCATGACGCTGCCAAAACCAGCCTCTGTCGTCGCGCACGACAACAAGAAAGACCAAAAGCCCCCCGGCAATAACGCCGACAGCAAATATTGCAGCAAATTTATAAAATGGTTTAAGCATCGATGTTATCGAACGGTTGGTTAGCACACAAGCTATTATGACATTTTATCTCTCAAAAAATGCCACAAGTTTGTATAGTGTTTTTGACGTGCCAAGCAGCTCATTGAAGGCGCTGTAAGATCAATACGCCTAGCCAGCATTGCACAACAAGCTAAATCGCAATTAGCAGTAGAGGCTTAAGCGTAAAGCCAGAAATAAAAACAGGAAATTGATAAGTAAAAAATTTTGCTTAATCGAAAAGCATTGACGCTAAAACCAAAAAAGCCGACTATCAAGTCGGCTTTTTGTTGCTAGCGCTAGCTATTACTTACGTAACTTGCGTTTACCATAGAACAAACCAATTAAGGCTGAACCAAACAACCATGCGGCTGCAGGAACCGGTACGGCTTCAACAACAACCAAACCCACACCATTAAACTTCTTCTGGATAAAAGCTGAATCACCTAACACCGTTGAAGTTGCGGTTAGCGTATTTTGAATCTGTGCTTGTACATGCGTATCAGGACCCCAAAGGCTACCGTAATTCACATCGGCAACAAGGTTCCAATCAGTCGCCACACCTTGAGGGCTAGTGATAACGCCTGTATCGGCAATATCAGCAGCGATACAAACCGGCGACCAGATAGGTCCACAAGTTGCCGTTAAGCTGGTGACTTGTAATCTTGCCACTGCTTGTACAGAGGTACTGCCACCTGAGCCAGTTAGCAAAAAGTCACCGAGCTCACCGAGCTGAAAACCATCAATTAAATAACTTGAACCTTCTTTAACCTGAACATCAATATTCAGCGTTGCCGTTGATTGCACAGCCCCGTCAGTATTGGCAGATTGCGCAATAAAGGTTGTAGGGGTAAAAAATATCGCATTACCGATAACGTTCGCAGCACCAAACAGTGTCGAATCGTCATAGGTAAATGTAACGTCATCACCATCAATAGATACAACTGCCGCCTGTGCAGACAAAGCAGTGCAGCTAGCAATCATTGCTAATGAACGAATAAATTTGGAGTGCAGAAACGTGCTGTGGTTAGTTTTCATTTCCAGGGTCTCAGTATTATATTTATATTTTTTGCGTCAATTAAGACCAAGGCTTATCGATCTAATGCCGATAAATTCAATGGCTTACGTTGATTTGATTCAACCTAACGCTAATCGCACGGATACCATGGGGATGGATCTCGCGGGATGACTGTCCTTAGCTCAACTTATGGATGCACAATAACACAGTTATTCACCAAAACGCCGGTTAATTCACCATGAACTGTAAAATATGCGGTTACAAAATCAACAGGATATCTACTACTTGCACCGTATCGTATTGGTCGCTGCGCGACTGGGCCAACATCTAATGTCGGTCAAAAAACACCCTCACGCCAAGCCATTGCTAAATCCTCCTTAAAAACCCCTTTCGCTGCAATGACTTAGAACCGAGGACAGTATGGAAGATCAGATCGGAAGAGC
>CAJQQO010000143.1 GCA_905480475.1 uncultured Pseudomonadales bacterium
AGCGTAATACATACGCATCGTGATCCGGTTAAAACAGTTGCATCAACCATTAGTACAGTGGCGACTACCCGCTATATTCGCACCGAAGATCCGGACCCAACCCAGCTTACGCCTAATGTCTCAATCGGTTTTCAGATGGCATTGGAAATGATTTATCAGCAACGTCAGGATGGCAGCATACCCGACCAGCAAATTGCCGATTTGCACTACAGTGATTTTATGCAAGGCGCGGTTAATGCGATTAAAAACAGTTATAAAAAACTGGACATCGTATTTGATGATCAACTAGAGCAAGCAATGCAAAATTATCTTGATAACAAACCGCAAGGTAAACATGGTAAGCACCATTATGCGCCAGAAGATTTTGGTCTATCCAGCGAGACTTTGCGCGAACAGTTTTCTACTTATATGGGCTATTACGGAGTAAAAGAAAATGTCTAATGCTAACGACAATAATAAAAACAACGGTAACGATAACTCCCGCGATAGCTATCCCGAGTTTTTAAATTTTTTAAAAACCGTTGATAGCGAATTTTTAAGCGAGCAACGCTTTGTTAGCGAGGCCGATGATATTGCCGAAGGTCAGCATATGTTGCTGCATTTAATTAAAGCCGGTATCGATGTTTGGGTTGATAACGATGCCAGCCGCCCACGCTTTGCACCGCTGGCGACAAACGTACTTAAATGGGGCGGCGAAGGCCCAGATAACCCTTCTTTTTGTGCACCGTTAAGCAATAAGCATCGCTATAAAGTTAGCGGCCGAATGAATAATGAAGTCTATATAAGCTTTACCGTTTACACCGGCAAAGCCGAAGGCGACTGGAATGACGGGGTTGTTTGTGCGCTTAACCATACCGAGTTTGAGCGTGATGCAGACGGTTACTTTGAATTCTTTATTGAAACTACAGCCACACAAGGCGCACTGCATACTGAAGCAGATAAACCTTGTTGTATTATTGCTCGGCACTACTTTGAAGAAAACACCACCGCGCTGGCAATAGCTGACTTACGCTGTGAAATTGAGATCGAATGTTTAAACGAACCCGGCTATCCGCGACCGATAAAACCCGCCAGCTTAAGCGAGAAATTAACCGCTGCGGAAAACTTTATTCGCGGCCAAACACTGGACAGACCCATGCCGGGCGCAGCAGCCCCACCATCATGGTTTTCTACTACGCCTAACGTTTTGCCTAAGCCTGAACGCTGGGTTCCCACCGAAGGCGGTGGCGCGGGTGCTATTGATAACGCTTATTGTGCCGGACTAGTCATTCTGCAGCCAGACGAAGCCTTAATCGTTACTAGCCGTTGGCCAGAGTGCGTTTATGGCAATGTTTGTTATTGGAACCGATATCAGCAAAGTACCGATTATCGTTACCGCAACGGCTCGCTTAATCGCAAGCAAATGCAATTAAATAAAGATGGATCGTTTACTTTTGTAGTGGCTCACGAAAACCCCGGCATCAACAATTGGATTGATACCGAAGGCCATATGATGGGCAATCTTTACTGGCGTTTTTTAATGTCGACGGGGGATCTGGTGCAGCCTGAATGCCAGCTAGTGAAATTTTCTGATTTGGAAAAAAGCTTAGGCTAAAACTTTATGCCTTAATCATGCGCTTTAGTTTTTTAATCTAATGCGCGACCAAGCAAGGTACGGATAGGATTATTTTTGCACCACCACTATCGGCTTGAGCGAGCTGCAATTCGCCACCATAGGCATCAATAATATCTGAGGTCACGGTTAAACCTATCCCCTGCCCGGTCTGATTGCTATCCAATCGAACGCCGCGCTCAAGTACGGTATCGTATTGTCCGCTGGGGATACCTTGGCCATCGTCTTCAATAATAATTTTCACAAAGTCACTGCTCGAAGCAAGCGTCGCATCCAATTGAGTACTGATTTGAATTCGCTGGACACAGTATTTAAAGGCGTTATCCAACACGCTACCTAACATTTCCATTAAGTCAGATTCATCTATCGGGCAATTAACCTCCTCAATATTTATATCCACTTGAACGGCCTTATCTTGATAAACCATTTGCAAGGCATTGCACAACCTAGTTAATACTGCATTTAAAGACACCGACGGCTTGCCGATAAGATCGCTGGCCTCACTTGGATGTCGTACATCAAAGTCGTTATTTTCACTCGCACTATTCACCGACTTAATGACTGCACGCTTTAGTTGTCGGCTAACAATACTGTCCATTAAATCAATTTGACCAAGCAATGCTTCGCGCTCCTGATGATTGGATAACTCAAGCCGCGATTGTAGTACTGCCAATGGGGTTTTTAAACTATGAGCCAAATCCGACAAAGTATTTCTATACCGCGTTTGCTGGGCATTTTTACTGGCAAGCAATTGATTAAGATTTTCCGTCACACCCAATAATTCAGTGGGATACTCATCACTCAGTGAATTACGCTTACCTTGCTCAAGATCAGCCAACTCATGAGTCAGCGTACGTAATGGAAACAAGCCCCAGCGCAGAGCCAATATCTGTAGGAACAGTAACACCAGTAACACCAAACCCAGCCAAAAGATCACGCTTTGCCTATAATGACTTAACTGACTTTGATATTGCTTACCAAGCTCCACAACAATAAAGGTAAGATTGTTTTTTTCGTGTTGCTCACTAACGTAAGTGACGCCTTGCTTAAAAACAAACTCACCACTGGCTAACCGCATTCGCTCGGATTGCCCGGCATACAAAGCAGATAAATATTTAGTGACCGCTGTTAAATCACTATTATTTAAAGCCGCTGAGGCCGATTGCCACTGGCGTTGATTACTACTATTAACCACAAACCCTAACAGTTCTGACTCAGGCCCACTAAATCTCGGCTCCTGTAGCTGCTCTGGCATCATTAACTTTTGCGCTTCAATCTCTGCATCGGCCATTAATGACCACGCTTGCAACTGCAGCTTTTGAAACTCGGCATCGGCAGCTGAGCGTTGGTAAGCTCTATCCAAACCCAAGCCAGCCAAAATCAAAAACACCGCCAATAAAGGTAGCGTGGTAATTAATAAACGCTGATGGATAGATTTGCTAACCGACTTCTTCATGATGAACTGGCATTCCCATCAGCACTATTGGCTTTTATATCCGTTACGGATTTTTTATTATCGCTGTCTTTT
>CAJQQO010000144.1 GCA_905480475.1 uncultured Pseudomonadales bacterium
CACGCAGTAATAACCACCAGAAGTCTTTGGAAAGCAAGCGTGCTGCTGCTTGCTGGAGCTCACATCCGGTGAAGCCTCCAAAGATCCACCCAAAGACTCGCCCAAAGGCGAACATAAAGAGTCGCTGCGCGCCAAACCACGAAACAGCAAATAAGCGTTGATATAAGCCGAGATCGAAGTTGCCAGTGCTAGCCCCACATAACCCAAATGCAAATAGTAGTGCAACAAGCCTACAAAGATTAGATTGAGCATCATATTAGAAACTAAAGCGATAACAGCAATTTTGACTGGCGTTTTCATATCTTGCTGGGCGTAAAAGCCAGTCGCCAGAACCTTAATCGCCATAAAGGCAACTAAGCCAAAGGCATAGGCGCGCAGACTATGCGTAGCCATTGCCACATCATCAACCGTCATCGCTTGATATTGAAATAGTGTAAATAGAATGGGACCAGCCAAAATCACCAAAGCTGCCGTAGCTGGTAATGCAACAACAGTGATGCAGCGTAAGGCCCAGTCTAAAGTAGCGCGATATAACGCCGCGACTTGTGCTTTTTTATCACTGCTTAAAGTGTTTTCATGATCAGACTCGGCGGAAGATTTATCATCGGGGTTTGTCTGAGTATAACTTTGTAACTGCAATCGTGATAAGCCAGGCAAAATAACCGTGGCAATCGCAATACCAAACACACCCAAAGGCAGCTCGGCTAGACGATCAGAATAATACAACCATGAGACACTTCCAGTTGGCAGCAAGGATGCCAATACCGTATCCAGCAATAAATTAATCTGGCTAACCGATACGCCAAAAATTGCCGGTAACATTAGCGTTAGAATTTTTCTCACACCGGGATGCTGTAAATCCCAACGGGGTTTTGGCATACGATCCAGCTGTGCTAAAAACGGCAGTTGAAACAACCACTGAATACAACCGGCAAATAAAACAGCCCATGCCAAGGCGTAAACGGGCTTTTCAAATAAGTGCGTGGCAAATAATGCGAAACCGATTAACGATAGATTTAACAACACCGGGGTAAATGCCGGCACCACAAAGCGGTCATAACTATTAAGAATCGCGCCAGCAAAACCGGTTAAAGAAATAAGAAAAAGATAGGGAAAAGTAATTCGCAGCATATGCTGCGTCATGGCAAACTTTTCTGGCTGATCGATAAATCCCGGTGCAAATAACATCGTTACCAGTGGCGCAGCCAAAACAACCAAACTAACCAGCATCAACAGTGTGCCGCCCAAAACGCCGCAAACCGCATTAATCAAACCACGAATGGCCTCTACATTACCTTCGGCCTCATAGCGTTTGCGATACTCGGATAAAACCGGCACAAATGCCTGCGCAAAAGCACCCTCGGCAAAAAGCCGTCTTAAAAACTGCGGAATTTTAAACGCGACAAAAAATGCATCGGCGTGACCGGTGGCGCCAACCAAACGGGCAATAACAATATCGCGAATTAAACCCATGACCCGCGACAACATTGTCATTGCACTAACAATGGCGCTGGAACCTAACAGACTGCGGATTGAACTGCTGGACGCCGAACCGACAGCTGAACTGCCAGTTTCCGTAGGGCGATCCTGATTGCTGTCAGGTGTTTGACTCAATAGATAACACCTTTCTTATAAAGCGTTTTGGAGATTCGATTTGCTCGCATAAACCGTCCGCGGTTTTTAAGCTTATAGGGTTTAGCTTCGGCCAAGTTATTGAAATCGGCTGCCGGTATACCAGCGCACCGATTGCGCGCAATCATCCACTTTATCAACTACGTCGAGCACTAATGCAAACAGCGACATACGCAGCACAACGCCGTTATCGGTCTGACGGAATATCGCTAAATTAGGATTTTCATTTAAATCGCTATCCAACTCATTCGCTTCGATGCGGGAGTCACGCGGCAGTGGATGCATAATGACAGTGTTTGGCTCACAGTGCTGGGTATAAACGGTTTGATTTAAACGAAACTTACCGCGATAGAGATCAGCCTCTTCCTGCGAACCAAAACGCTCTTCTTGAATACGGGTTGAATAGACAATATCAACATGAGCAATACTGGCTTCAAGATTATCGGAAATGGTGACTTTATGATTAGCTTCACGCAGTATCTCAACCAATGATTCGGGCATTTGTAAGGCCGTAGGTGACACCAGATGCAACTCAATATTCTTGTACCGACTTAATAGCTTTGCCAATGAGTGCACGGTACGGCCAAATCGCAGATCGCCGATCATACCTATACGCAAACCATCCAAGTCTCGCCCTTTTGCCGCCAGCTCTTTTTGGATGGTATATAAATCCAGTAATGCCTGGGTGGGATGCTCATTGGCGCCATCGCCGCCGTTAATTACCGGTACTCGGCTGGCAGAGGCAAACTCGCTTACGGAACCTGCATCAGGGTGACGCATCGCAATCACATCACTGTAGCCACTAAGCACGCGAGCCGTATCGTATAAGGACTCACCCTTTGCTAGCGCCGAGTTTTCAAAACCGGTAGTTTCGCGAACCTCACCACCGAGCAAGTTAAATGCACAGCCAAAGCTCACCCGAGTTCGAGTACTTGGCTCAAAAAACATATTGCCTAGAATTGCACCATCTAAAACTTTGGTCACTCTACGTCGCTTGGCGTATGTTTCCATCATTCTCGCCACTTCGAATATCCGATCAATATCC